>SMWS01000013.1 GCA_004356685.1 Deltaproteobacteria bacterium | reverse complement strand
TTGCTTGATTCACCAGAACTGATAAACCAAGATCCCTATGGTGAGGGCTGGTTGATAAAGGTAAAACCTTTTGAAGCAGATGAGCTTTCTGGCTGTATAGATTTCGAGGAATATACTGATATTGTAGAACAAGAGCTGGAAAAATAGCAGTTTTACCGAACAATTTACAGCTTTGAGTTGTATTTAAGTTTAAGATTATTATAAACTCGCTTCTTTTACATAAACCCTTTATTAGTTTTATATTTCTAGAGAATTATGAACTACCCTAACGATAGTTTTATAAGCCGTCATATCGGTCCTAATGAAGCTGAAATTGCGCAGATGCTTCATGCTATTGGATGCAGTTCATTGGACGGGCTTATAGATGAAACAATTCCAGAAGCAATAAGAAATAATAAACAGTTAAAAATATCTGAGGCTCAGTCCGAGTTTGATTATTTAAGCAATCTTAAAACAATCTCACTTAAGAATAAAGTCTATAAGTCTTATATTGGGCTTGGTTATTACGACACTATTACCCCGGGGGTTATATTAAGAAATATTTTTGAAAACCCCGGTTGGTATACCCAATACACGCCATATCAATCCGAAATAGCACAGGGAAGGCTGGAGGCTCTAATCAACTTCCAGACTATGGTTATAGATTTGACAGGGCTTGAGATTGCCAATGCCTCTCTTTTGGATGAGGCGACAGCGGCTGCCGAGGCAATGTCTATGGCTGCACGTCTGAGGGATAGAAAATCTACTGAGAGGGGGCAAAACAGGTTCTTTGTTTCTGATGGATGTTTTCCGCAGACAATAGAGGTACTCAAAACCCGCGCTGAGCCGCTTGGAATAAAGCTTGTTATATCAAGTACTGGTGAAATAGATTTAAATGAAAAATATTTTGGAATGATTTTGCAGTATCCTGATCAGTTTGGGCAAATAAATGATTATTCAAATATAATAAGTGACGGCCATAATTTAGGTATTAAAACAATAATCGCTGCAGATCTACTGAGCCTTACACTACTAAAACCACCCGGCGAAATGGGTGCAGACGTAGTTATTGGATCGACCCAGAGGTTTGGCGTGCCGATGGGGTTTGGCGGGCCACATGCGGCTTTCTTTGCAACAAGGGATGAATTTAAAAGGAATGTTCCGGGAAGAATAATTGGGCTCTCTATTGATTCAAATGGCAATAGCGCGTACAGAATGGCGCTTCAGACAAGAGAGCAGCATATTAGAAGGGATAAGGCAACATCTAACATATGCACGGCTCAGTCGCTTCCTGCAATTATGGCCGGTATGTATGCCGTATATCACGGTCCGGATGGCCTTAAGGAGGTTGCAAGTAAAATACATGGTTTAACCAGGCTGCTAAATAGTTATTTGTCAGCCTTGGGCGTAAAGCAGGTAAACAAAAATTATTTTGACACATTAAGACTAGATTTATCTAACTACCCCGGTTCTACTTTGGAAACTATAACAAATCAGTGCATTAAAAATAAGATTAATCTAAGGTATATAGACGGCAACAATATTGGAGTTTCTATAGATGAAACTAAAAGCGTAAAAGATGTTAAGAAGTTGATTGAGATTTTTTCTACTTCACTCGATAAACAAATTGATATAAAAATAATTGATTCTGAATTAACTAATATTGAGCTTGATTTACCAAGTGCTCTCAGTAGAAAAAGCAGTTTTTTAACCCACCCTGTTTTTAATAAAAACCACTCTGAAACTCAGATGCTTCGGTACATTAAGAAACTAGAAAACAGAGATTTATCACTGAATACATCGATGATTCCTCTTGGCTCCTGCACTATGAAGCTAAATGCCACCTCTGAGATGATTCCTGTAACATGGCAAGAGTTTTCCAGGATACATCCTTTTGCACCCGCACAACAGGTCAGAGGCTATGGTGAATTGATTAAAGAACTGGAAAAAGATCTTATTGAAATCACAGGATTTAAGGGTGTATCACTACAGCCTAATTCAGGCGCTCAGGGTGAATATGCAGGGCTTATGGTAATCAGGGCTTATCATAATGATAATGATCAGGCTCAAAGGAATATAGTTCTCGTACCAAGTTCTGCTCATGGTACAAACCCGGCGAGCGCTGTTATGTGTGGTATGGATGTTGTAGTGGTTAAGTGTGACGGGGATGGAAACATAGATTTAGATGATCTTAGCAAAAAGGCTGCAGATAATAGCAATAAGCTTGCCGCAATAATGGTTACTTATCCATCGACCCACGGGGTATTTGAAGAATCGATAAAGCAGGTTTGTGAGTTAGTTCACAGCAGTGGAGGGCTCGTTTATATGGACGGCGCAAATATGAACGCCCAGGTAGGACTCACAAGCCCTGGGGTAATAGGCGCAGATGTTTGTCATCTAAACCTTCATAAAACATTTAGTATTCCACATGGAGGAGGAGGGCCTGGAATGGGCCCAATATGTGTTGGGAAAAGTCTGGTTAAATATCTTCCAAATCATGTATACGCTGATGTAGGGGGCAAAAAAGCAATTAGTGCTGTAAGCGCAACTCCCTGGGGAAGCGGGAGTATTCTCATAATTTCTTATGGATATATAAAAATGCTTGGAAGGGGTGGCGTTACTAAGGCAACAAAGGTAGCAATTCTAAATGCAAACTATATAAAATTCAGGCTGGAGAAATATTATAAAGTTTTATACAAAGGAAAAAAAGGAAGGGTCGCCCATGAATTAATTATAGACCTTAGGGAATTTAAAAGATCGGCAGATATAGAGGTAGAGGATATAGCTAAAAGGCTTATGGATTATGGCTTTCATGCACCAACGGTTTCATGGCCGGTACCTGGTACTATGATGATAGAACCAACTGAGAGTGAACCAAAAGAAGAACTTGATAGGTTTTGTGAAGCGCTTATATCTATTCGTAAAGAGGTAGATGAAATAGCAAGCGGCAATTTTGAAAAAGAAAATAATGTACTGAAGAATGCTCCTCATACAGCTGAGCATATTTGTTGCAGTGAATGGAATCATCCTTACAGCAGAGAATTTGCAGCTTATCCTTTGCAATATTTAAAAGAAAACAAATTCTGGCCGCCTGTTGGAAGAATAAATAACCCTTATGGGGATAAAAATTTGGTTTGCACCTGTATACCTACTGAGGGTTATGAGTAGTATCTTCTTGCTGGCTTTTAAAGATCAGAGTTTGATCTCTATGTAAGCGTTTTCTCTTATGCCGGCAATATATTTTTCTAATTCTTCAGTTACTTTTTGTTTGTAAATTTCTTGTCTTAGCTGTTCTCTGTACTGGTCTAAAGAGCTCTCATCGAGTGTGTTTCTGTCTAACACTTTAATTATATGAAAACCTGAAATTGTTTTTACCGGCCCCGATGTCTTTCCTACTTCAGTAACCGATACAACATCTTCAAGTTCAGAAACAAGCTCTCCCTTATTAAAATATCCAAGCACTCCTTCTTTATCTTTTGAAAATGTATCGTCAGAATATTCAGAAACCAGTTTGCTGAAATTCGATCCTGACTTTGCAAGTTCAGCCACTTTGTTTGCTTTTTGTAGCGCTTGCTGTTCCTCAGAAGCATCAAATGATATCAGAATATGGGCTATCTCTACTTCATCAGCATTTTCTATTTCACCGTAATATTGTTTATAAAGATCTTTTATCTCCTCATCTGTAACTGCAATCCTGCCTTTAACTAATGTACTAACTAACTTGCCGCTTAGGATTTGCAAGCGCCACTGATTTCTAAATTGTTCGGTGGTCAGATTTTGTTTATTTAACATTTCATTCATTTGTTCATCTGACATATCCAATCTGCCCTTTACATTTTCTATTGATCTGTCGATTTCAGCATCTGTGACTGTAATTCCGAGTTTAGCAGCCTCCTGGGTTAAAATCATCTGTTCAACTAAATCATTTAAAGCCTGATCCTTATTAATTTCAACTGTTTGCTTAGGCAGTGAAACTATATATTTATTAAAATCTGAAAGTGTAATTATGTCATCATTTACTATTGCTACTATTCTGTCTATGACCTCAGTTGCATAGGACAACCCAGAAAATAGTGTTAAAAGCGCCATAAGCATAGTCATTCTAATTTTGAGCATTTTGATTTATCTCCTTTTAAATATTATCAATATAAATCTCTATTCCGGCTAAGTCCTTAAGGTTATTTAAGTAATTGTTAAAATTATTATTTCTAATAGCAAATTTTATATTATTTTTCACGTTTTTAAATGGTATATAACCCGGGCCGTTTAAAAATTTAAATATAACATAAGAGTTATTTAGTTTGACTGGCTCAGAAACTTCCCCAATCTTCATATTAAATACGGTATCAGCTAAGATTTTGTTGTATTTGTCTTTATTAATCTCAAAAGATTCCCTGATTTTTACTGAATATAAATTGTTTTTTTTAAAATCATCCATGCTCCCGTCTTTTTCTAATTGCGCTCTTATATTATTTAACACGCTTTCCAGATCCCTGGGATTATCATTTTCTTTATCTCTTGGAGTTACAGATACCTGAGTGACTAAAGCGGTTTTATATTTTTCTCTGTTTGCCCCGTAGTATTGCTCTATTTCTTTGTCCGAAATTTCTCGTTTTAATATCTCATCCGTTAAGCTTTTGATAAGAACTTTCTTTCTATATTCTTCTATAGACTTCTTTATGTTTTCTCTTTCGCTAAAACCCCTTGTTAGCGCTTCTCTATAAAGAACTTCCTTGTTTATATAAGATTCAATATACTTATTCATTTTTTTAGGAGAGGACTGAATAAGTATTTTTTGTTTTATTGGTAGTTTAGAAATAGAATCCAGGAGTTGCTGCCGAGTGATGTAATCAGATCCAATTTTAACTACAATTTTATCATTCGGGCTTTTTTCTGATTTCTCATTTTTCTGATTTTCTAAATGATTAAAATCATTACAAGCTGACAGTAAAATTATCATTGATGCTAATATAATAGATTTCAACATGACGTCCTTTAGTGTAGAGATGGCTCTTTTATTTGATTCATATATGGCGGTTTGCCTGCAGTGAATGAAGACATAATTTTCTTTACAGATTTTAAGTCAAAGTCCTTACTGTCATGAAGCTTATATATTCCAGATGGTCTGAAATAATCAAATAGTGGTGAATTTTCTAAAAACTCCATAGCTACACTTTTTTGTTTAAGATCAAGTTTCTTAATAAAAAACTTTTTCATATAAATTTTTATTTCTATTAAACTAAACAAATTATTTACAGCTTCGGGAACTTTTCCAAACCTGTCTGAAATATCACTGTAGATTTCTCTCAGTTCTTTAAACGTTTTAACAGATGAAAGTTTTTTGTATACCATAAGTCTCTCAGAATCATCTTCGATGTATTCATTTGGTATGAAGGTAGGATGCGATGATTTTATCTCGGGCTCAAAATCAAACTCCTTTTTTTGATGGCTTAGATCCTTTATAGCACTTTCAAGTATTTCCAGATACATCTCTAAGCCAATATTGCCAATATGGCCTGACTGTTCTGTCCCAAACAAGGTTCCGGCCCCTCTTATTTCCAGATCAGATAACGCAAGTTTAAATCCCGACCCTAGTTCCTTTAATTCCGATATTGCTTTCAGCCTTTTTTTCGATGCTTCAGTAAGCTGTTTTGATTGAGGGATTAAAAAATATGCATATGCTTTTTTGTCCGTCCTGCCTACCCTGCCTCTTAGCTGGTATAAATCAGCAAGCCCAAATGTGTGAGCATCGTTTATGATAATAGTGTTTGCTCTTGGAATATCCAGGCCTGATTCTACTATTGTTGTTGTTATTAATAAATTTATTTCCCCATTTATAAATTTGCCTATGCTTTTCTCCAGCATGGATTCGTTCATTCTTCCGTGGGTAATTTCATATTTTGCATCGGGCACAATCTTTGAGATTCTCTCTGCAACCCCATGTATGTTTTCAATTCTATTGTGAATAAAAAATACGGACCCTCCTCTTTTTAGTTCGTTTGAAATCGCATTTTTAATAGTATTTTCATTGTAGAGATAGACATATGTTTCAATTTGCTGTCTTCCTTCCGGCGGAGTATTTATAAGGCTTATATCTCTAATATTTACGAGGGATAGCTGAAGGGTTCTTGGAATTGGTGTTGCACTTAGTGCAAGCACATCAACTGAACTTTTCATTTTCCTTATATTTTCTTTTTGTTTTACACCAAACTTGTGCTCTTCATCTATGATTATAAGTCCCAGGTCTTTAAAATTAACTTTATTTCCAAGCAGTTTATGTGTGCCTATAATTATGTCGGTTTTACCTTCTGATAATGATTTTAAAATTTTAGTTGTTTGAGCAGAAGTCCTGAACCTGGAAATCATTTCTATGTTTACTGCAAAGTCTTTCAGCCGTGACCTGAAAGTTAGATAATGCTGAAAGCACAGCAGTGTAGTAGGTACAATAACTGCAACCTGTTTAGCATCCATAACGGCCTTAAAAGCTGCTCTTATAGCGACTTCTGTTTTTCCAAAGCCTACATCTCCACAGATCAAACGATCCATGGAGTTTGGAGATTCCATATCGGTCATAACGTCATTTATAGCGCTTATTTGGTGAGAAGTTTCATCATGTTCAAACGAGGATTCAAGCTCATTGTAGAGCTCGTCGTTTTTAGAAAATCTAAAGCCCTTTTCGGCTTTTCGTCTGGCGTATAGTTGCAGTAAGTCTTTTGCAATAAGCTCTATTGATTTTTTAACTTTTTTTAGGGTTTTAGACCAGGTTTCTTTGCCCAGTTTCTCAATTACTGGGGATTTCCCATCACCTATAAATCTTTGAACTATATTGAATTTATCAACGGGTACATATATTTTATCACCGTCTCTGTATTCACACACCAAAAAGTCAGCTTTTTTATTTTTTATATCCAGTTGTAAAAGACCCTTATACAAGCCTATTCCAAATTCTTTGTGTACTACGTAATCACCTGGTTTAAGTTCACTGAAAGAGGTTATAAAAGCAGATGGCGTGTCATCACTCTTTATATCTTTTTTAATCTTCCTTTCTTTATATATCTCATTTTCAGTAATAAGCACAATCTTCGATTTGTCCGATATAAAGCCACTTCCAATATCACCCATATCAAATTGGATGTTCCTTAAGTTCCTGGATTGGGTAATTTCTTTAAGTTTATTGATCTCATTTGTTGTTTTTAAAACAAAAAAGATGAGATAATCTTCAGCTAAAAGTTGTTTTAAATTGTTTAGCAGTTCATCATAGGGGGAATCCTGATTTCCTGTGTTATTTTCCGGGCGGTTTTCTATTCGGTTTTCTGCATGTTTACTAAAATTTATATTTTCAAACTCCAGATTAAAGGTATTTTTTTTATTTAGAGGTAAATCGGCTATATAAATTTTTCTAAATCTTAAAAGTTTCTTATTTAATTCAGACCTGTTTAAATATAGTGAATCGGTATCGGGGATTATCTTGAATTTTTTCTTAAGTAACTCGAGCTTATATGAAATGTTTTCTAAGCACCTCTCAAAATACTGATCATCCTCACTATTATAAAAGATCAAAATAGTATTTTGGGCTATATAATCAAAAATAGAATCTAGGGATTTGCAGCAAAATGGCATAAGCCAGTTTGCATAATCAGGTCTTTCGCCACTCTCCAGTTGTTGTAATAGCGAATTTCTATATGAAGCTGAAACGCCGTTTTCATTAG
>SMWS01000143.1 GCA_004356685.1 Deltaproteobacteria bacterium | reverse complement strand
TTTATGTTTTCTGTATGCTTGATAAATTCTAAAATGTTTTCTATATGGGTTGGCATTGATAGCAAGGGTCTAAACTCATTTTCAGCGTTTAAAGAAGGCAGTTGCACATCGTCGTCAATTTTTTCATCAGATGCGACGAAAAGCTGATTGTCTGGGTCAATAAAGCTTATGAACATCATATTATAATCTTGTTCACTTAATTGGTCGTTATAATAATCAGCGTTTGCCTGTGAACAGAAATTACAATTTTGCTGTAAAGCAAACGAGCTGGAAAGTGAAAATAATGTTAAAAATATAAAAGATACTACAATCCTCATGTCATTCCCCTTCAAAATATGCCTTCATTCTAGTCTAAATTCTTGCTCTAATGCAAGCAGGAAGAATTAAACTAAATCAATTCTAAACCTAAAATTATTTTTTTTCAAGTAAAGTTAAAAAAATACTATTAATTAACGTATAATTGTTAATATTTGGATCATTTTTAAGTAATTTATTATAAATAGTGAAGTATAAAGGGATCGGGACCTATGTTTGAAAGAGGGTTTAATAAGTTAAAAAAACGAGTAGAAGAAAATTAATAATAAATTTTTGATGAATTATAAAGAACTAGGCGATACGGGGATACAAATTTCAGAAATTGGGCTTGGTACCTGGAATTACAGGGGCTGGATAAAACCGATCAAAACGGCAATTGAACTAGGGGCAACATTAATAGATACCGCCGAAGGTTATTATACTGAAGATATAGTTGGACAAGCCATTAAGGGGATAAGAGAAAAAGTATTTATAGCAACAAAAGTATCTGGCCGGCATCTTGGCTACAGGGATGTATTAAAATCAGCTGAAGACAGTTTATATGAGCTTAACATAGACTATATTGATCTATATCAGATTCACTGGCCAAATACCGTATATCCTATCCAAGAAACAATGAAGGCTATGGAAAAACTTATTGAAGATGGTTTGGTCAAGTTTATTGGTGTCAGCAATTTTTCTTTAGATGAAATGAAAGAAGCCCAATATTACTTAAACAACCATAAAATTGTATCTAATCAGGTTTTATATAATTTAAATCACCGGGATATTGAAAAAGATTTAATTCCGTATTGTAATAACAATAAAATCACGATTATTGCTTATACGCCTCTTGATTCCGGCAATCTGACTAAAAAGGGGCTTCTCAATAGGAGATCAAATGAAGTTTTAGAACAGGTAGCCCAAGATGAAAACAAAACGATGAGTCAGGTGGCTTTAAACTGGTGTAACTCGAGGCAGTGTGTTGTATGTATTCCTAAATCCAATAGCGCTGACAAGACTGCAGAAAATTGCGGTGGTTCGGGGTGGAGACTTAAAAAGGAAAACATTGATAGATTAGACGAGGCTTTTAGTTTTTAATTTGCAAATATTTATCTGTAACTTAAAATACAGGTTTAGTGCAGTCACAATATATTAAACTTTCTTTTCCTGCAATTTTATTTATGATTGATTTTTTACGGCTCTGCATATCATAAGTAAATTGGGATTTGTATTATGAACTCATTTGAAAAAACTTTAAAAATAACTCCAGCTATTTCTTTGAATACTGATGAAATTGAGTTTGAATTTATAAAATCTTCCGGACCTGGCGGGCAAAATGTAAATAAAGTATCTACAGGTGTTAGGTTAAGGTTTAATATATTAAATTCTAAGTCTATATCTGCAGATATTAAATCCAGATTATTTAAGATAGCAATTAATAGAATTAATAAAGAGGGATATTTGATTGTTGAGTCTCAGAGTTTTAGAACCCAAGCAGTAAACAAGAAGGTGCTGCTCACCAAATTTATAGATTTATTAATCCAAGCAAGTATAAAACCAAAAAAGAGAGTACAGACTAAACCATCTAAGCATTCGGTACAAAAAAGGCTGGATATGAAAAATAGAAGAAGCAAGCTTAAGCAAACCAGAAAAAATCCCCCCAATGGTAGTTAATTGAAATAGATATATGGATAGAGGCACCTTTTTAAGAGTATTCTATTATTTTTTAGCTTTTGTAGTGCCGCCCCTTATTTTTGGAGCAGTGATAATTTATAAGTCTATTTCAGACATATCTTTTTCTGATCCCAAGCCCCTTGACATATCAATACCTGAGCCTCCAACACTGGATAAAAGTAAATTAACTGCTCTTGTTGTAGTTGGTAATAATGGTACTGAAATTACCAATTTTTTAGCGCCTTATGAGATATTATCACAAACTGGAAAGTTTAATGTATTTAGTGTAGCACCTGAGAGAGTCCTATCACCTTTAAATGGGGGCTTGGACTTTATTCCTCATTTTTCATTAGAACAAATAGATGAACTGCTGGACAGCAGTCCTGACTTGATTGTTATTCCAAACATTCCAAATATTCAAAGCCCTGAGGATAAAGTAATAATAGAATGGCTCAGGCAAAAAGATAATGGAAAAACTAAGTTTTTATCAGTTTGTGAAGGTGCGCGAACTCTAGCGGCTACAGGACTGCTTCATAATCGAAAAGCCACGACTCACTGGTCTGCTCTCGGTCATTTAAAAGGGCAATACCCGGGTACTGAGTGGTTAAGCGGATATAGGTATGTCGAAGATGGAAATATTATTACCTCTCCTGGCGTCGTTACCGGATCTATGGACGGGACATTATATGCAGTGGAAATGCTAGTAGGTAAAGCAAAGGCTCGGCAAGTAGCTGAGAATATTGGCTATAAGCATTATGGTGCTTCGGAGTTCAGCTCAGTCAAAATAAGTATTCCCGATTCTGTGTGGCTCATAACGGCTTTATATCCCTGGAGTAAAGATGAAATTGGCGTGTATATTTCAGATGGTGTAGGAGAAATAGAGCTTGCATCAATTCTTGATGTTTACCCCAGATCTTTTAGCGCTGTAACCTATACTTTTTCAAATGAAAGAAATATAATTAAATCAAAGAACGGTTTGGACTTTATACCAAGATATGATTTTAAGACTATCGGCTACTTGGATAGATTGCTTGTATTAGGAGACGGTCTAAAACAAAAAGAAATAAACTTTTTTAATAAATACTACAGTACTTTAGAAATAGAATCTCCTGAGGATTTAGGAGGAAATGAAAACAAATTTGCATATGATAAAGTACTGTTAGATTTATCTGTGAAAGAAAATAAAGCAATTACTAAATCCGTTTCAAAAACCTTGGACTATCCCATCGGTCATTTGAATCTTGTCGGAAAAGGCTGGCCCTTCAGTTTATTGCTTGGGCCAATAATATTTGGTCTTATTGGGGTGACATTTGCTAATTGGTTTGAAAAAAGATATTTGAGGTAAAATATGGAGAAAGGTCTTATCCTTTATCGATGAAGATTATTATAGACTAATAAGATCAAGTTGGTAATATAGTAATCAGTTTAATGCTACAAACGTTCTATCTATGCCAGAAAATAACCAAAAAACATGTAGATGCGGTTATACCAGGGATCATCCCTGGGTAGTTCCCAAACACAAATATTCCTTATTGGGATGGGTTATTGTCGGTATTGGCATTAGTTATGCTCCAAAAGAAATAACCGTGGAGTGTGACAAATGCGGAGAAGTTTTTGAAAGAATAGACGATAAGGAAACCCTTCTAAAAAATAAGTATAAGTAACTTTATATATAGTAACAAATAGGTTTGTTAAGCATGAGCTTAAAACTGATTTGAAATTGTTTATGTAACTTAAGTATTTTTCTTAAAATTTTCTATGTAAATTTATTATTAATGATATAATATTGTTCAATATAGGATACCTATATATCAAATTTCAATAAATTTGTTGGAGGCCATTTATGACGTTTGGCGATTATCTTAAGAATCAGCGAAAAACTAGGAATATTACACAAGAAGACCTTGCAAAATCTCTGGGTGTATCGAGTGTATTCATACATCAACTGGAAACAGGCAAAGTGGATGCGCCTTCTGTGGATAGATGTCAGCAGCTATCAAATATTATTAACATTCCTTTCCAGCAGTTATGGAATTTTGCCAGAAAAGAAAGAATGAAACGTTTTATGGAAAAAGAAGGTTTAAAGGAAGAGAATTTGGAAGTCTTGAGTGAAGAAGAAAAAATGCTAATAAGTCTATTCAGAACCTTAGATTATGATTTAAAGAATGATTTCAATGGCATGATTTATATGCTTTTTAGACATGCTAAAGACCACAAGATACAACAGATTTTAGAAAAATTTATGAAATGCGCTTAAATTTTAGAAATAATACGATAGTTCTTGCTGTCGTTGTTGAATTATGCATTTTTGCATTAGTAGGATTGGTGTTTCTTTTTCAATACAATAGTGCAAAGGATGAATTTGTGAGCAAAACACGGGCTATTGCCGAAACTATTGGCGATCTCTCAGGTAGTTTCTTTGCAGAGGGAGCCATAAATCCAACAAGCGATGAGTTTTATCATTTTCTAGATGAAAGGCTTGGCAGAAAAAAACTGTTTAATACATTCGAAATTGCGCCTAAGTTTTTCAGCGTAATATTCAAAAGGGATTTAGATCATCAAAATGGCGGCGTATTCATGAAAGAAGTTGATCCTGAGAAAAGTTACTCAGTATTTAACAGGGATGGCGTGATATCGGTAGCTGTGCCTTTTTCTATTAAAGATTCGCTGCAGCCTTATGGGATTGTTAAAATTGATTCTGATACTGCTGCAATAGCAAAAAAAGTTTTGTCTCAAAATTTCCTGCTTTATGCAGCCATGCTCGTTGTTTTTAATAACCAGGCCTTTATTTTGTATTTGCTAAATAGAAAGAAAAAAGAAATTGTATTTGAAAAAGGGTATTTAAGAGATAATTCAGTTGGCGCACTGAAAATAATGCATAAAATACTAGGTGATGTTATAGCGGACCATGAGCTTGATGAACAAGGTGTGCAAAAAGAAGATTCTGTAAAAAATTCTGACGGCAAAAACGTTATTTCCTTTTTATCACTTTCTGAGAAGAAAAAGAAATGAGATATTTGATAGCTATATTGTTATGTGTTTTATTGCTAACGGGATGCATCGAATCCGAAAATGACAGTTTTGTAGGACTAGATGGTCCAATATTGGAGAGTATAAACAAAGATGGGCAGCTCGAGTTCAATGGAGTCGTTCTTAATAGTGGAGAGCTTCCCGTCGAATCTGTTTTTGTTGTTATTATTCTAAAAGATGAATCAGGAAACATCATAGAAGCTAATTCTACGCCGCTTTTTGAAGATGGAAATGACCTGATCCTTTACCCTCAGCAAAGAGAGTTTTTTACTTTGAGCTTGGATTCTGATTCTGATAAAGTGTTTTCAAAAGAAGTAGAGATATACTACGATGTGTTTGATGATACAACTTTAGACGTTGATGAGTCCCAGGGTGACGAACTAGATTTGGAGTTTAACTAATTATTTAAAATTATTTCTATTTTTCTTTGTTTTGTTATTTCTTTTGTTGTGTATTTCTTTTCTATAAAAGCTTTTTCATTAATCCCTTTGGAGATTAAATAACCTATTATCGTATCTTTTTGCTTATTAGATAGGGCCATGTTTTTATTAGAGCTCTTGAAACTATTATTGTACAATTTAACTTCGATTTTTAAATCTTCATAATCTTTAATAGTTCCTGCTATCTTGTCTAAAGAAGGGTATAAATCAAACCTTATAGAACTACTCTGAGGAGAAAATACATCCTCAGATGATAGTATGATGGAACTATTAACACTATCCGAAGTAAACCCAAATATATCAGAAAGGTTACTTCTTAGATTTTCTTTTTCTTTATACTTATTTGTGGATTGCTGCAGTGCCTGCTTTGCAAATTCTATACTTTGTTCTGAATAGGTTGCAGATTCTTCATAATGGCCTTTGTTATGATTGTCTGAGGCTTTTTGGTAATGAGTATATGCTTTATTTAAGAGGTTCGAACTATATACGGTAGCATCAACCTTTTCTGCATCGTTTATAAGTGAGAGAGCGCTTTCCAGATTGTTCAGTGAATTATTATAAATTAATTCTTCAGAAAGAGTTGTATTGTCTTTAAATTGTTTTAACTTAGCAATATTATTTCTAAATTCTTCTTTGATTATTAGATTTTTGGATCTGATAGAAGCAAGGTTGTTTTCTAACTCCGCTGTCTTGGCTTTGATTAAATAGCTTCTTAGAAGCGACTGTCCGGTTTCAAGCTTTATTTCTGCAATCTTAATATACTGCTGAGATTTTAGTAAATTGCCGGATAACTTCTCCTGGTTAGATTTCTCGATAAAAGCTAGTGATTCATTTATTTTTTCTACTGCTATTTTGTTTTCAGAACCTGTTACCAGATCTTTTTCATCTGATTTTATGGATTCTACAAACAAAGCAGCAATTATAATGCAGGAAGCAAGTAAAAGTTTAGTATTTATCATTTGTAATTTTTGAGCTCTTCAGTTATTTCAGAATTATACTTTGATAGTTGTTCATATTTTTGCTGTTCCTCTTTTATCTTATTGCTAGTTTCTTCTAACTTGATTTTGTTTTCTGCCTCAGTGATTAAAATATTGAGAAAATCTATATGGACTTTTGCTATTTCATCTAAAAGTTTGGTATCAAAATTATTGTTAGTATCATCGCTTAAATTTTCAACTAAATCTTTAGATAAATCTAATGAGTCTTTAGGTATGTACTGTTTGTAGTCTTCAAGCTTTTCTATTAGTTCCGAAATTCTTTCAATTTTATGATTTGTATTCAAATTTTGCGCATATAGCAAGGAGTTTATGAATAAACCAGCAAAAATTGCTAGCAAAAAAATTAAAGTAAATTCTAGCTTTGAAAGAAAAAGTATTGACATGAGATAAGTTACAAAGTATTGTTAAAGTAATTGTTAAGATATTTAAATGTGTATATTGCTAATATTAGAAATTATATTAAATATATTAAGGGTATTAGTCAATAAATTTTATTTTAAAAACATTTAATTAATTAGTTATAATATGGTAAATACAAAAACAAATGTCAGTTTGTTAAAGCTAATTATTAGCAGTTTAATTCAACTGTCTGATATTAAAAGTTTATTTATGTTATATGTTGTTTTCTATGATCTTGATAAATTTAAGAAAATGTGTTTTAATTCTATGAATCATCAGGGAGGATGAATGTTTTTTTCGAAGAAAGAAGTAGTTGGACTTGATATAGGTTCTAGTTCGATAAAACTCGTAGAACTTAAAGGTAGCAAGAAAGGTTTTCAGCTTAAAAAACTTGGTGAAGCACTACTCCCTCCAGATGCTATTGTAAATAAGGTTATAAATAATCCTGAAAATGTTATTGATGCAATTGCTACATTGATCGATGATTTAAGTATAAAGTCGAAAAATGTAGCCATAGGGGTTTCTGGGCATTCTGTTATTATCAAAAAAGTAAGTATGCCTAAAATGCCAGATAAGGAGCTTAAAGAATCAATTCCCTGGGAACTGGAGCAATACATTCCTCAAAGCGTAGAAGATGTAAACTACGACTTTCAGATACTTCCGGGTGAAACTGCCGAAGGAAATATGGAAGTCCTAATAATAGCAGCGAAAAAAGACATAGCGGGCGGTTATCTAAATGTTGTAACTGATGCTGGCCTGAATCCGGTCGTTGTAGATGTAGATGTTTTTGCCTTAGAAAATATGTACGATGTCAATTATTTTGAGGATCATGGTGTTATAGCGCTAGTTAATGTCGGTGCCTCCATAATTAACGTAAATATACTTAGAGAAGGGGTTTCAATATTCACAAGAGATATAACCACAGGTGGCAACCAATTTACAGAAATGATACAAAAAGAATTTGATGTAAGTTTTGAAGAAGCCGAAAAAATGAAATATTCACTTGGATCAGAGAGTGCCTCTCAAGAATTAAAAAGAATTTCAAGTGATTTTAATAACATGATATGCGGCGAAATCAAAAGAACACTGGACTTTTTCACTAATACTATATGGAAAGAAAAGGTTAATTCTGTGCTTGTTGGAGGTGGATCAAGCAAGGTTCCTGAAATGGAGTCCACTCTAAAGTCACTCATTGCTACAGAGGTGGAAACTCTCAACCCGTTTAGAAATATTGGGTTTAGCACAAAAGATTTTGATTCTGATTATATCAGTGATATTGCGCCTAAAATGAGTATTGCCACTGGGCTAGCTATTAGAAAAATCGGAGACAGGCCATGATAAAAATTAATCTATTACCTCTAGAAGAAAGAAAACAAGTAGAAGGTCTTTCCCAATTTGTATTTGGTGTATTTATAATTTTAGTTGTAATTGGTTTCATGTTTGTAATTGTGGTTAGGCAAAATCAACAAATAAGCAGCATAGAAGATGAAACCGTACAGGTTAATAAAAGAATAAAAGAACTGGATGTTATAAAAAAGAAAGTTGAAAAATTTAAGGTGCAGAATAAAAAATTAGAGGAAAGGATAAAGGTAATTGCACGGCTTGAAAAAAACCGCGTTGGTCCTTTGTATGTCATGGATGCACTTTCTTCTGAAATTCCCGAAAGGGCGTGGATTAGTGCATTTTCTACAAGAGGTTCTTCAGCTAAGATAACGGGTACTGCAAGTTCTGAATTTGTGATATCAGAGTTTATACGAAGTCTACAGTCTTCACCTCATTTTGAATCGGTAAATCTTTCCAAGATAAGAAATAAAAAAGTAAGCGGCAAGCTGTTTAAAAGTTTTGGTCTTTCAGTAAGAGTAGATTATTTTAAGTCTCCAGAAGAACAACCTGAGGCTAAATCAGATACTGATACGACTGTTGTTAAGACATCTGATTCGACAGTGCCTCCTTCTGTAATTGATAGTAGTAAAAGTGTTGTTACAGATGGAATGGAAGTTTTAGATAAGTCTAAATCAAAGTTAAAAGAAGATAATATGGATGATATAGATTCTGAAAAACAAGAAAAAACAGAGACAAAGAAGAAACCTATGACAGGAATTGTAGGTTCTGACGATGGCTCTAATGTAATAGTATTTTAAAAATACAGAGGCATATATGGCAATATTTGAAGATATGGTAGAAAGTATTAATAGCAAGTCTTTTCAAGCCAGGTTACTTATTCTTGCGGTGATAATAGCTGTGCTTGCAGGGGCCTTTTATTACTTTTTGTTGGAGCCTAAACGATCAGAGATTAAGAGCCTTCAAACAACCCTACAAAAAAGAGAAAAATTAAGAAATGAATATGAAAACATAGCAAGAGAATTACCTAAATTTGAAGCAGAAAATAAAAGATTAGAAAATGAATTCAAACAGGCAGCAAAAAAACTGCCTGTAAAAAAAGAAATAGCAACATTAATAGACAGTATTTATTCGGCAGTTAATGCATCTGGATTGAAACCAATTGCTTTTACTCCTAAAAAAGAAGTCCAGAAGGAAGTCTATATTGAGATACCAATTTCTTTAAACGTAAGAGGATCGTATTTTGAGTTAGCAAACTTTTTTGACAGAATTGCAAAGCTGCCGAGGATAGTAAATATAAGGAATATGTCTTTAAAAGTGAGCAAGAATACTAGGAAAAAGATGATATTAAACGCAACTTTCAGTGCCGTTACATTTAGGATTAAGCCTGTAAATAAATAGTGTAATAATATAATGCAAATAATTAATATAAATTATGTTAAATCATAAATAAATATTAATAGACGAGATAAAAATATGAATAAAAACTATATATATATAATCATAATCATTGTTTCAGTATTCTTAGTCAATGTGAAAGTAGATATTTCTTACTCACAAGAAGTAAAGAATCAACCTAATGATAAAAATGTTTATTCAGATACTAATGTAGAAGATATCGATCTTGATTTATTTATTAAAGATATATATTCAAAAGAAAAATTTTATAATCCCATAGATAAGAGAGATCCTTTTAAGCCATTTTTAAAAGTTGTAGATGCTGGTGATAGGGAGTTAAACCCTGAAATTGATCCTCTAGCTCCACCTATTAAGAGATATAAATTAGATCAATTTAAGCTGGTAGGTGTTTTTTGGTTAGAAAACACTCCTCAGGCAATGATCGTAGACCCGGAAAAAAATACATATATGTTAACTGTAGGAGATGAGGTTGGTAATAGGGAAGGAAAGATTATTGAAATAAGGGAAAATGGTATTTCTGTTCAAGAAAGGAAATATTTTATAAATGCAGATGGTTTAAGAAGTATTAAACTAAGTAAATCAATATTAGCTTTTAAAGAGTAAACATATTCATAAAAAGAATAAGGAGAACGGAGTTATGATGAAAAATTTATTAAAAATATTTATGCTTGTTACCATTTTGTTTTCTCCTTTAGATTTATTTGTTAATTCTGAAGAGGTAGAAAAGATAAATGAAGAAATGGCGGCAGCAGATACTCCCGATACTGGCGAAATTGTTAATACAAATGAAGAAGTATCTCACGATGAAAGTGAAGTTGCTTTAGCGGATAGCGATGATATTCCAGCAGTAAGTGCTTCAGTTATAGAGGATACAAATACTTTAAATACTATCGAAAATATAAGCATTGAAGTTGAAAATGGAGTAGGCATTGTCACGATAACCACAAGTTTTATAGCTTCATACGAAGAAATTGATAAGGAGTCGAATAAGTATAGCCTGAAACTCATAAATGTAGTACTTGATGATAGATTGCAGGTTGCAAGAGACTTAAGTGATTTTGATACGCCTTTAAATTTTCTATCCTCATTTCGTGATCCTCTGGATGAGACTAATGTGATAATAGTTGCTGAACTTAAAGAAGAGGTAGATATTCAGGTAAATCAAGATGGAAATTCTTTAAAGATTAAAATAGGTAAAACACCAGAAGAAAAAATTGCGGAAGAATTAGAAGAAGAAGATGTAGAAGTAGATTTATGGGCCTTTGATATTAGAAGCGCCTCGATTGGAGGAGTAGGTAAAGAATATCGGGGCCAATTAGTTTCTTTTGATTTCAAAGATGCTGATGTAAGGGATGTATTGAGAATTCTGGCTGATATAAGCGGATTCAATTTAATAATACATAGTGGGGTAAGAGGAAATATTACACTGAGACTTGCAAATGTACCATGGGATCAAGCCATGGACCTAGTTTTAGAAGAAAAAGGACTAGGAGCCATTTTAGAAGGAAATATATTAAAAATAGCGCCTTATAATGTTATTAATGCAAGGCAGAGTCAAAGATTAAAGGCAGCGAGAACGCGTGAATCAACTAAGCCACTTGTAACAAAGCAGATATTTATTAATTACGCAAGGGCTGGAGAGCTCGTCCCATTAATTGATTCTAAACTGAGTGGAAGAGCCACTCTTAGGGTTGATACAAGAACTAATAGTATATTACTCACAGATACTGAGAGTAGAATACGAAGTGTAGAAGAATTGATTGCTGTACTTGATATTCCAGAACCTCAGGTGTTAATAGAATCCAGGATTGTCCAGGCAACCTTAGATTTCACAAGAGAATTGGGTGTTCAGTGGGGTCTTAACTACAGGGCTTCTGCTGCTACAGGAAATCCTACAGGAGCTGTCTTTCCATCTGATGTCCAGGTAGGTGGTGTAGATGTTAATAATCCCGCTTTTGGTAATATCGCAAATGATTTTATAGTAGATTTTCCAGCAGCTGTACAGACAGGAGCAGGAGCTGCGGTTGGATTAATACTTGGCAGCTTAACAGGGGCATATGACCTCGATATAAGACTGTCGGCGCTAGAAACGAGGGGTGATGGAAGAATATTATCCTCTCCTAAAATTCTTACGATGAATAATCAAGCTGCGAGTATCACACAAGGTGTATCTATACCATTTCTAAGTGTTTCATCTGCTGGTACACAAACTCAGTTCGTTGATGCTTCACTTACGTTAGATGTAACTCCGCAGGTAACAAACGACGATAAAATATTAATGAGTCTATCTATTTCAGACAATGCTCCTGATCCTGGAACAACAGGTGCAGGCGGTCAGCCGGGTATCAGAACAAACGAAGCTACAACAAATGTTATTGCAGCAGATGGTGAAACAATTGTAATAGGCGGAATATTTACAAGAACTGCTTCAGAAAACTTTGGCGGTATTCCATGGTTTTCAAGACTTCCAATATTTGGAATGTTTTTTAGAAATACTCAGACGGTAGACCAGAGAAGAGAACTACTGGTATTTATAACGCCAAGAATAATCAGATAGTTAATATTAGGAGGATACTAATGAATAAGAACAAAAAAATATTTACTTACTATGGATGTGCAGCTTGTTTATTATTTAGCATAGCTGTATTTGGACTTGGGTGTGGGGTTAATCCTCCTCAGGCTCCATTTGGCTCTACAGTGGAAATTGTTAATCCCCCTAATGATATTAACATATCTCAGGAATCAATAACTCTTCAAATTATCGAGGCATTAGTCACTGATCCCGAAGGACAGCCATTAAATGGTGTATTGGTTGAATGGCGTCTTTTTGGAACAAATATTAATGATTTTCTCTTCGATACGGA
>SMWS01000142.1 GCA_004356685.1 Deltaproteobacteria bacterium | reverse complement strand
TGCAGCATCTTACCCTCGTCAAATGATTCCGGCTTATACTTAACCAAGTAAATCACAACTTCGTCTCCGGGCTCCGGTGTGTATACGGCCTTTTCCGCCACAGACCCGGAAACCACTAAAGCTACTGATACCGTGAGCGCAATTGCTATTACACCTATAATGTGTTTCATAATAACTTCCTCTTTATTAATTAATTTTAAATCTGTTTAATATTCATGTCTCAACAATCTTAACCTTAAAGTTAAGAATCACTTCATCATAGATAATTTTATCACCAAGATTTTCAAAGAAGTTTTTTGAACGATAGATCATATCGTACTTCGTACGGTCAAATGTGATTTTACCTGTTACTAATTCGCCATTTTGTTCTAAAGTGAAATTTACAGGATTTGATTTTCCCTTGATTGTCAAGACACCTTCAGCATTATTCCCATCTACTTTATTTATTTTAAGAGTCGCTGTTGGGAATTTCTCCATATCAAAAAAATCAGGGCTTTTCATTTGGTTTAAAAATTTTGTTTCGTATTCAGCAGAATCAATATTTTCAACTGTAAAACTTTTCATATCCATTACAAACACTCCGCCTACTACTTTACCTTCTTTTTCATCTAAATTTGCTTCTTTCAGTAAAATTTTGCCAAAGTGTTCTCCGCCGATTTTAGAGGCGTACCAGCCAAACTCACTTTCTTTTAGGTCAACCTGTGCAGCATTTCCTACTGTAACAAATAAAAGGCTCAAAAGAATAAATAGGTATTTCATTGTAATTCCTCCCCTGTTTTTAATTGTGATTTTAATTGAATGTTAAATTAACGAAATCTTTTTATTATTCAAGCATTTTTTAAGTTTCCGATTGCTGTATGAACATTTTAGAATCATTTAATGAATTTAGATTCTGTACTTAAAATAAGGATTCAGAAAAAGTCTGATTAAATAATCTCAATTAGCTGGTATAATTCAAATACAAAAATCACTAAATAAAAGATTAGCAAAAAGTCTAAATAAGTAGAGGAATAACAATAAAATGTATCTCCCTGGAACACGTATTGAAGTAAAAGTGAAGATAGATCTCCCAGCCAATGAAAAAATCGAGCCTGGAACTAAAGGAACTGTTTTGAGTACTGTTAAAAAGATGGTTGGAATAGCTTATAAAATTAAATTAGATGACGACAGAGAAGTTGATATCCATATAGTTATAATGAAAAACCAAACCGAGATTATTGAGGATTAGTTTCTCAATTTTTCAGGGGTGAAAGGGGACAATAACATTTATTTCTCTATACACGAAAAAATGGTAGGGCCTATTTATTCAAACAGGAAATCAAGATCGTCTCTGTAAGTAATTCCGTTTACCTTCCATACATCATTTGGTTTATAGAAAGTAAACCTCCAGTAAATCGCATGGTTTTGAAACTTGTGGAGATAATAATACCGTATAAATGATTTCCCGACCTTTTCTTGCCCTATAAACTCCGTGCCCGAAGGACTGCCAAACTTCTGTCTTACAATACTCCATTGGGTATTAATAGTATTTGCAAGACTATCTATTTCAACCTCCGGCATTGGCCAGTATTTTTTTGCAATGCCAAGACCAGTTTTGAATTCTTCTTTTATAAAATGCTGCATTATTTTATCAGACAACGACTTTGTTTCAGATACTTCCTTTAACCCTTCTGCATATACAGACTGTGCCAAGAATAAAATAAAAACTGTAAGCCAAATTCTCATAAACATGCTCCTCCATAATTGTCGCTAAAATTATTATGTCGCAGATACATAGATTTATTCATTAATTATACTAAAAAAATCTTTTTATGATAATTAATATAAACTTATTACATGACCTTTTTTATAGAGAATATAAGCATATGAGTTCGAAATTATCAATATTTTGATTTAGCATATTACACATGTATATTGCTGATGTATTTATCAGGATTTTTAAGATATGGACCTTGAACAGCTAATACAAAGCGAAGAAAATAAAAATAAACAACAGCTTGAGCCTACTCTGCAAATAGCCGAAAAAGAGTGGAATCTAATTAGAGAATCCCTGAGCTTGTGCGGTGATATAGGTGAATTTTCAAAACAGGATTTCATGATAGGAATTATAGAAGAAGACGTTATCATAAGACTTCCTAAGATAAGCCCAACAAAATCAGTCTCATTTTATGCGCCAACGTTTTACCCCATGTACTTTATAAAAAATATAAAGACTATGAATGAAAAATTTGAAGAAAAGGGCTATAGAACAACAGAAGCGCTTTACTGCTTTATTGAGCTTGCTACAATGGCATCCGACAGACTAGGACTGCGGGGAACTATTAGCATGGCATTTGGAGTAGGTTATGCAAACGTGAGGACCGGGTGGATTGCAGAAAAAGGTCTGCAAAGGGAAAGAGAAATCTTTGAAAAAATGTTTTTTGAAGGAAAGTTTAAAAATTACGACTGGGAATGTGACTGGACATCTGTTAAAGGAGCCCTGAAACAAATTTTTGAAAAATTTAAGTCCTGGCAGGAAGATGATGTTCTTTATAAAGAACAAACAGCCTCTAATAAAATTGTAAAACCTATGCTTGTGTAATTAAAAAGCGTCTTCATGCTCTTCATCTAAATTTTCAAAACTGGGAATCCCCTGACTCTCTAAAAAGGCAAGCTTAATACTTCCCGTTGGTCCATTTCGCTGTTTACTAATTATAAGTTCCGCTGTTCCGTCTTTTTCATCAGATTTATTTTTATAAGCATCGGCTCTGTGTATAAACATTACTAAATCCGCATCTTGTTCTAAAGCGCCGCTTTCACGAAGATCTGAGAGTTGTGGTCTTTTATCAGTTCTGGATTCTGGCTGTCTGCTGAGCTGAGACACTGCTATAACAGGTACAGAAAGTTCCTTTGCAAGGCTCTTAAGCGATGAAGATATTTCAGCAATTTCTCTCTCTCTCGTATCGGTTCTTCTACTGCCTCTCATAAGCTGCAGATAATCGACCATTATCAGGTCTAATCCTTTATCCTTAGAAAGCCTCCTTGCTTTAGCCCGCAGTTCCAATGAACTTATAGCAGCGGTATCATCTATGTATATATTTGCCTTACTGTACAGATCGGCAGCTTTAACCAATTTCTCGAGGTCTTTATCACCTATATATCCACTTCTAATACTCGAATAGCTAACCTTTGCCTTCATTGATAACAACCTTAGCATCAACTGTTCTTTGGTCATCTCCAAAGAGAACAAGGCTATATTTTTATTATTCATAATTGCTGCGTGTGAGGCTACATTTAAACAAAAAGAGGTTTTCCCAAGACCCGGACGTGCGGCTATAATTATTAGATCAGAAGCTTGAAAACCAGATGTAAGATGATCCAGTCTTTCAAAGCCCGTGGAAACCCCTGTCAAATGCTCTTTTCTCTTACTAAGCGCATCAATCATTTCCAGAGCACCCGGCGCAAGCGTATTTGTGTTGTAAAAACTGGGCTTTACCCTGTTTTGACCAATTTCTAAAATAGAGTGCTCAGCCCTGTCAACCAAATCATCAACATCAACTCCTTCTTCATGACTCTGTTTTGCAATATCAGAAGCCGTGACCACCAGGTTTCTTAAAATAGATTTTTCTTTAACAATTTGCGCGTAGTAGCTAATGTTAGCCGTCGTAGGCACTATTTCAGTTAAGTAAGTAAGGTAGTTACTTCCTCCAACGTCTTCTAACATCTGTCCTTTTGCCTTAAGAAATTCGAATACCGTAAGCAGATCAATAGGCTTTGACTCTCTATCCAAATCAATCATTGCAGAAATAATCTTTTTGTGAGAATCCTTATAAAAATCTTCTTCTATTAATATTTCTAAAACCTGGCTTATGAGGCTTCCTTCTATAATTAAAGCGCCAAGGACTGCCTGCTCGGCTTCCAAATTTTGAGGTAAAGGACGGTTAAGTTCCATATAAACAACTATTAATAACTTAAGTTAAAATATATTTTTAAAATGTTTAAACCCCTAACAGTACAAACTAAGAATATATATCAAAAGGTGAAAATATAAAATATAATAATTAAGGAATTAGCACAATCCCCAAATCCATAACATTGGTTCCGGTTGATCCCGTTATAATTAGATCTCCCAGGTAATCAAAAAAATGATAAGAATCATTGTCAGTTAAATGTTCCCTTGCGCTTACATCCATTTTCCTTGCCCTTATCCTTGTATTTCCATCACATATTGCTCCGGCGGCATCGGTCGTCCCGTCAATCCCGTCTGTGCCGCAAAACAGACCAATGACATTATGGTTAATGATTTCCATGGAAAAGGAAAGCGCTGTTTCGGTATTCCTACCGCCTTTTCCAGATCCCGTAACAGTTACAGTTGTTTCTCCGCCAAAAATCAGGCATGCGGGTTTTTTTATAGGTAGATCATACTTCTCTATTTCAAAAGCAATTGAAGATACGGCTTTTGCTACTTCTCTTGCCTCACCGTTCATCTGTGAGGATAAGAGCAGGGTATTATATCCAAGTTTTTTGGCCTTTTTCTTTGCAGAGACTAAAGATTTTAAATTGTTTCCAACTATAACAGTCTGTACCTTCTTATGATCAAAGTCTTGTTTTTTTAATGTATCGGGGATTTCGCCAAGCTTGCCTCTTTCTAAATGCAAGATAACCTGTGGAGGTATTCTGTTTTCTAGTCTTAAGGCTTCAATTACCTTCCAGCATTCTTCAAAAGTAGTTTCATCCGGTACAGTCGGCCCAGAAGCTATGCCGTCTAGTTTATCACCTACTACATCTGATAATATAAGTGTGATCACCTGAGATGGAAGCGCTTTTTTTAGAAGCCCCCCGCCTTTTATCTGAGAAATATGTTTTCTTATAGTATTCAGTCCATAAGTATCGACACCTGATTTTAAAAGTATTCCAGTTACATTTCTTTTCTCGTGAAGTGAAAGACCCTCTGAAGGAAGCGCAACCATCGAGCTTCCCCCGCCAGAAATTAGAAAAATTACCAGGTCATTTTTAGTACTATTCTCAAGTAATTCAACTACTTTTTTAGCGGCTTTAATGCTTTTTTCATCCGGTATCGGGTGGCTGGATCTTATATATTTTAATTTCTTATATTCAGGGGCCAAATCATGATTAGATACTACAATTCCATCTGTAATAAAACTACCCAGTGAATGTTCCAGCGCTAAAGCCATTTCTGTTGATGCTTTTCCAAATGCAATAACATAAATGTTTTTAAAACTTTCTAATTCATAATTTTTAGTATCGATCTGTAGTCTATTGTTTTTGAGACTGAGTTTTTCAGATACGCACTTATAAGGATTTGCTGCCTGCAGAGCTTCATGAAAAATATCTATACTTTGTTTTCTATATTTTTTGAAGTCCATATTTTTACAAACCTTGGCAACTTGAAATTCTAATGAAATTTTTAGCCCCTTTTTAAACTTTCTAATATTGAGTCAACTTTATTTTTGGTCAGATTTTCATGCAGATGATCATCCACCAGCATCACTGGAGCAGTTCCACAGGCCGCAAGACACTCCGCCTCCATAAAAGTTATTTTACCATCTGGAGTTGTTTGCCCTGTTTTTATATTTAATTTATCACCAATGTAATGTTCTACGTGTTCAGCGCCTCTCAAAGCACACGACAATGTTCTACAAAGCCATATCACGTGTTTTCCCTTTGGCTCATTAAAATACATAGTGTAAAACGTAACCACATTCTGCACGCATGCTGGAGATAAATTTAGGGTTATAGCAATTTCTTCCATTGATTCATTAGATATGTGTCCCAGTTCATCCTGTACCTCATGAAGAATAGGAATAAGCGCTGATTGCTTAGTTTCGGAATTATTAACCCTATCTGTAATTCTTGCTTTTAGTTCGTTAGAAAATGGCATTTGTTAACACTCAATAAAAAATTTGATTTTAAATTACACTATTAATAAAAATCTTCAAACACTTAAATAGTTTAAATACATGTAGCAAAAAAAATATATGAATAATCAGTGGAATACAAGGCACAAAAAAAGGCGGGTTAGTCGTAGTAGAGTAACCCGCCTACTTAAATCTGATTTAATTAAAAATACTTGTTTGTATTTGTTATATGTGTCACATAGTGACTACATCATACCGCCCATGGCTCCTGGATGCATACCGCCCATAGGTGGACCACCTACGCCACCCATCTCGTCCTTAGAATCTGGTTTTTCGGCTACTAAAGCTTCGGTAGTTAGCAGCAGCCCTGCTACACTCGATGCATTCTGTATTGCCGTCCTCACTACCTTAGCTGGATCCACAATTCCTGCTTCAATCATATCACAGTACACTAACCTCGCTGCATCAAACCCATTTGATCCCTTCGATCCCTTTACCTTCTCTACAACTATTGAGCCATCCCAGCCCGCATTGCGTGCTATCTCTCTTAAGGGCTCTTCCAGTACTTTTTTTACTATATTCACTCCTACCTGCTGTTCAGAATCTCCTGCATCAAATGCGTCCACTGACTTAATTGCCCTTACAAACGCTACTCCCCCTCCAGGTACCACTCCCTCTTCC
>SMWS01000141.1 GCA_004356685.1 Deltaproteobacteria bacterium | reverse complement strand
GTTGTAACACCGCAGAAAGGGTTTTTAAATGAACTTAGAGAAATCACGAAAAAATACGAATCTCTTCTTATTTTTGATGAAGTAATAACGGGGTTTAGGCTCAGTAAAGGTGGCGCACAGCAGATATTTGATGTCTATCCCGATATTACCTGCCTTGGGAAAATAATCGGAGGGGGGCTTCCGGTTGGCGCATTCGGTGGCAGAAAAGAAATCATGAAGCATATTGCGCCAGACGGTCCTGTGTATCAGGCGGGTACTCTTTCTGGAAATCCTCTGGCTATGGCTGCAGGTATTGCAACTTTAAAGCTGCTTGGTTCAAAATCAGTATATAATAAGCTTGAAAAAACTACTGTGAATTTTGTAGAGGAAATCAGAGGAATAATAACAAAATTGCGTATTAAGGCTTGTGTAAACCAGATTGGTTCTATGTTTACGATCTTCTTTAACGAAGGTGAAATTTTTAATTATGAGACTGCAACTTCTTCAAATACAAAATTTTTTTCTAAGTTCTTTAAAAATCTATTGAGTGCTGGTATTATGTTCCCGCCTTCACAGTTTGAGTCTGTATTTATCTCGACGGTTCATACTGAAAAAGAGCTAAAATTTGCACTGAATTCAATATATAAAGCATTAAAAGACATTTGATGGGGGGTTTTATAGAAAGTTAATAATAAAAACCTTGGATGGGCTAAATATTTAGCATTCGGAATTGAACTAGCTTTATCTGTTATTGCAGGATTATTAGTTGGTCAATATTTTGATAAAAAATTAAACACCGATACACCTTGGTTTACCTTGCTGGGTCTGGTAATTGGACTAATTGCAGTAATAAATATTTTATTTCGTTTAACAAAAACTGATGACAACGACAACAATGAGCCAAAATAATTATTTTGAGTTTAGCAGGATTGAAAAATCTGCACTAATAGTAACGTTAATAATTATTAGTATTAATGTGCTACTTGGCTATAGAGATATGGCACTTGGAGTTGCAACAGGTGGTCTTTTGTTTACTGCTAATGTAGTTGCTATAAGGTTTATAGTGAATTTACTTTTAGATCAAAAACAAACCAAAGCATTTAGTGTTTTTGCAATTATACTGAAGATGATTTTGTTAGTAGCTCTTGCAGTAGGTCTTTTTGTATTTACTAAAATAAATATTTACGGATTTTTTATAGGGGTTACTGGAGTAGTAATAGTTCTTATAGGAGAAAGTTTGAGAGGTAATAAATAGATATGGGACACTACAGCTGGTTTACGCATTTCGGTCTGGTTCATTATGATCATATTTTTGGGGCGCTTATAGTTTTTTTGCTACTTTTTCTTGCTGCTAAAAGGATCCAGTCCAATATTTCTAAACCCGAATCGGTAATACCCGGGGAGAAATTTTCTTTAACAAATGTTTTTGAAATTCTCTCAATAGATTTTTTATTAAACCTGCTTGCTGGAATATTTGGTTCAAAGAAAGTGGCTAAAACGTATTTTCCACTTTTAGCTACTTCATTTTTCGTTATTCTGTTGTCTAATATACTTGGTCTACTGCCTGGTTTTCTTCCACCTACAGGCAATTTTAATACAACTTTAGCTTATGCACTTGTAATATTTTTTATGTATAACTATTATGGTATCAAAGAAAATGGCTGGAAATATTTAAAGCATTTCCTGGGGCCAATGATTTACTTAGCGCCACTTATGTTGATAATCGAAATTATAAGCCATATTGTAAGGCCTCTTTCTCTTTCGCTCAGACTTTTTTGGAATATGACGGGTGATCATCTTGTACTGGGAATTTTTACTGACTTAACGCATTTTATCATACCGGTTATATTTATTGGTCTTGGTTTATTTGTTTCTTTCTTGCAGGCGTTTATATTTACGATTCTTTCATCAATTTATATATCACTGTCTATTACACACGAACATTAAAAACAAAATTATAATAATAGGAGGAGGTAAGCATGAATAAGTTATTTGCCTTTATGAGTGTTATGGTTTTAGCTGTTTTAGCTATGATAGCTCCAGATGTCTTTGCAGAAGGCGGCGAAGCAGTTGTAGAAGCTGGACAAGCTATAGTAACAGCTGGCTCAGATGGAGGTCTAGGTAAACTAGGTCTGGCTATAGGAGCAGGTTTAGGTATTGGAATAGCCGCAGGAATCGCAGGGCTTGGGCAGGGTAGAGCTACGGCAGCAGCTTTAAGTGGTATAGCAAGAAATCCGGGTGCAGCTTCAAAGATTCAGACACCTATGATTATTGGGCTTGCTCTTATTGAGTCCCTTGTTATTTACGCTTTGGCTATCACATTTTTACTTCAATCAAAAATTTAAGCACCTAATAACTCAGGGGAGTACCAGCATGTGCTCCCCTAAAATTCTACTACGCGAGGTATTCTATTATAGAATAGTAGTGTTATATTAAATCATGAGACCTATTAATCTAATCTCTCTGTTGTTTATCGTATTAATATTTTCTTCCTGCTATTCAAGGGGAAAGTTTGGGCAAAGTCCGGATCTTCTCAAGGAAGCAACTGAACGGTATTATCAGGTACTTAAATGGAAATATTATGATAAATCAAAGCAGTTTATAGATTTAGAAGACAGATC
This sequence comes from Deltaproteobacteria bacterium, assembly GCA_004356685.1. Lineage (GTDB taxonomy): Bacteria > Desulfobacterota_D > UBA1144 > Nemesobacterales > N074bin48 > N074bin48. The sequence continues at coordinate 2,746 of SMWS01000141.1, read as the reverse complement.
TGCATATGAAGATTTTGTTTTGAGGATGGAAGATAATCTCAACATCACAAGTTATGAGATAAGAGAATATATATTTACTGAAGACGGGAAACAATGTGATGTAAAAATTGTGCTGACCTACTATAAATATCCCTCTATATCTGAAAAAAGAGAAGTACTTTATGAAAAGTGGATAGAAAGAGGGAGTACCTGGTATGTAAAACCAGACTTCACAACTGATTTTTACCAGTGATTACTCAGTTAAGGAAAAATTTGCTTTCACAAAATCAATAGCCTGATTTTTTTCTGTTAAGTTTCCCTCAAGCTGCATTTCTTCAACACTATTTAGAATTTCAGAAAATATTGGTCCCGGTTTAAAACCCAACATTATAAGATCACTGCCTTTTATCAGTGGTATGGGCTTAATTTCTTCTTCACTAAACTCTGAAAGTTTATTTTTGGTAAATTCATACGCACCCATCATTCCATGACTTGCCTGGCAGTCTGCTAAATGCAGGGCCATATGGTCATCAAAAAAGTCCATTGCTACAAAACGTTTAAAAGTGCTATCTCTCATTTGGAATACATCTTTAAATTTTAGGTGTTCTCTAATGAGGGAAGCAATTCTTTCAATTTGTTTGTTTGATAGCTTCAGTTTCCTGCAAATTTTCTTTGACATCGATGCGCCTATCCTGTCATGACCATTAAACCTTATTCTGTCGGCAACTGTATATGTAGGAGGCTTTCCGACATCATGAAGCAAACCGGCAAGAGCAAGTTCTGTGCCTACTTGCTCGCTGCAGTTTTTAAACATTTTATCGAGCACAAGACATGTATGTACAAAAACATCTCCTTCTGGATGAAACTGCGGAGGTTGTGCGACCCCTTTCATAATTTCAACGTCAGGGAGAATTTGCTTTAACAAGCCATAATCACTCAGCATAGAAAGCCCTTTGCCGGGATTTTTCTGTGTTATGATCGAAATGAGCTCATCCCTTATCCTTTCTGAGCTAACCTGTACAATTTCTTTTGCTAGCTGCTTTAAGGCATTTTTAGTTGCTTTCTCAATCTCATAGTCGAGTCTTGAAGAAAATCTTATAGCCCGCATCATTCTGAGCTTATCTTCTTTAAATCTATTGTAAGGATCACCTATGGTTTTAACTACCTTTTTTTCGATGTCAGAGAGCCCATCTACATAATCGATTACCTGCTCAGATATTGGATCATACAGCATTCCATTAATTGTAAAATCTCTTCTTGTTACATCTTCTGATTCTTCCCCGCTGTATTGCACCTTATCAGGATGTCTTCCATCTGAATAATTCTCTTCTATTCTAAAAGTGGCTACTTCAAATTTTAGACCGCCTACAAGGACGATTATTACCCCAAAGCTAGCCCCGACCTCAACTGTATTTTGAAAATAGCTGCAAACCTCATCGGGAGTTGCGCTGGTTGTTATATCATATTCCTTTGGTTCAATGCCAAGTAGGGTATCTCTAACCGAACCTCCGACTATAAACGCTTTTTTTCCTTTAGAGTGCAGTAGCTCAACAATATTCTTTGCATGTCTATAGATTTTACTTTTATGGGGTTTTAAATTAATAATTTTTTTCATTTTTTCATAATATTAGGTAATAATATATGTCTTTTTTATAATTTACCTGATATGTCTTAATTTTTTGAATGAATTATTATGAATAATACCAGAACTATCCCGGAACTTGTCGGAAGTTTAATAAAAAAATATAAAAGCAAACTGTTACTGCAGCGCCGTGATGGATGGAGTTGGAAACAGATAACATGGCTTGATTTTGACAGTGAGGTCAAAAACATGGCTTCTTTTCTACTGAGCCTCGGTTTTAAATCAGGTGATAGTGCGCTTGTAATATCCTCTAATAGTAATGAATGTTTTATTAGTGAACTTGCGGTTTATTCATTGGGGGGGAGGATAATCCCTTTTAGTGACTACAACACATTTTTAGAGTACAACGAAGCTGTCTGTTCTGCTAAACCAAAATTCATATTTGCCCAGAATGATGAATTTATTAAAGAAATTAAAAATAACAAGAAGTTGGTGAAACATGCCAAAAGGATTTTTATCTTTGATGATTCCAAACTTGGGGATAATGAGAAAGTAGTTCCATACAAAGCTGCTATTAAATTTGGCCAGATAAAGAAAAAGGAACTTACGGATAAACTCAAAAACATTTCAGAGCAAATAGGGCCGGAACAAAAAGCTTTAACCATTTACACTAAAAATGGAGATGATGTACAAGGAAATGATTTTGATCATAAAAAAATTGTTGAGTTATTAAGCGGGGCACATGACAGGCTGAAATTTATATCTTCCGAGGATCAATCTTACTGTTACCTGCTCTCTTCTAATTTGTTTGAGAAGTTAATTAATATTTTAGCAATCAGTCTTGGTATACGTATTATAATAGCAGAAGATATGAACTGTTTTTATGAAGATATTCTGGAGGCAAAGCCTACAATACTTATTGAATCAAAGGCGGGCATTGAGCAAGTCTACAGTAAGTTAAATGGCAACAATTTAAAAGACATGCTGGGGTGTAGTGTTCGGTATTTGATTACAGATGAGCAGCCGGCCGGTGATATCAAAGATGCCTTTAAGAAAGCTAATATAAGTATTATTGCTATTTCACAATTTGCAAATCCAAATTAATCTAAAGTTTCTTGCACTTTACATCTTGCGCTTCCTTTAAGAAACTTTATCAAAAGCTCATCTTCTTTCTTTAGATTCTTG
>SMWS01000140.1 GCA_004356685.1 Deltaproteobacteria bacterium | reverse complement strand
GCAGCTCATTTGCAAAAGTTTCCCAGAATTTTTCATTATCCTTTTTTGCTTTTTGATAAATAGCCCTGCTTTTTATATTTGCTTGTTCAATAAAATCTTTTTTAGGATTAAAAGTTCTTTTTTCTTTCAGTAGTGCTTCAAAGGTGTTTGAGTTTTTCATCGTTTATATTAAGTTAGGCATACTAAATATTATAATAAAAATTAATAATGCTGTGTTTGGTTTTATATTATACCTATCATTATAGTACTTTGGATTTTTGATGTAAATACCTATCAATGCTATATTTCCCTAAATTTTCTTTGAAGGCTAATCATATAAGCAAATGCTTAAGTTAAAAGAGTACAGCATTAAAGATGTGGGGTCAGTGGCACTTATATTATTTTCCAGCCTGTATGTTGGAATAGGTATTGCTCTGTTCCAAGTGTATTCATCGGACTTTAAGGAATTTAATCCTCCTTTTACAAATCTAATATTCAATTCACTGGTTGCTCCCAGTCTTGCTTTGATAATACCCACCATTTTTCTAACTATACTTTTTATATTCTTAAATATAATAAATAAAAAGGCATCTAGTATATTACTTGTTATAACAGTAAGTACATGTTTACTACTTTATTTACTGAGGGTTAATTATCTGCTTAACCCAGGATACATACCACCATATCTGCTACTTGGATTTATTGTTCTAGCTGTTTTTGCAATCGTGCTATTTTTTAATCGATTTGTATTTACATTCTTTCAATTTCTAACGCTCATATCAGTTCCGCTTACATTATATTTTTGTTTTGAATATTATAGTTTTCTTAAACAGAATAAATCAACTCCAGGCGATGATATAAAAGTAAACTACTTTGACAAAATTGGGAATTTAGATACTCCGGTATTTTTTATTATTTTTGATGAGCTTAGTTCTTATCTTTTATTAGACGTTAATAAAGAGATAGATGGGAATTCATTCCCCCAGCTAAAAGAATTCTCGAAAACTTCCACCTGGTACCCAAATGCAACAACACAGGTTTCTGAAACGCTCACAACTACAAGCTCTCTTTTTTCAGGATATGATTTTATTAAGGAATGTAAAAACAATAAACGACTTTGTGAACATTCAATTATATGGGGACTTGTTAAAGGGAAAAATCCAACAAAAGATATTCGCAATCTAAGTGGTATAAAACAAAGAACTAATAAGATAGATTTGTGGCACCCTTTAGATAAATATAAAGTTCAGAAAAATACACTCAAAATCATAGGTGAACGAAAATATGGATATCTGAATAAAAGCTTTAAAGCATATTTAAAGAGTATTATAGATATATTTTTATTATCACTGCAAAGTCCTAACTGGTCTATTAAAATCTTTGGTGCTGATACCTATCTTGACCTGAGCAACTCTAAACATGCTAAAGGCGCTATTGTACAAGGTCTGCCACAATCCTATGGTTTTTTAGCATGTGCGACTAAAGCAAATAGAGCAATTATTAGATTTAATTTATTCGGTGACAGGATAGACCCCGATCGATACTTAATTAACAGCATTCTTACAAGCCTTACACATACTCCATTTTGTTTTGATGCAGATGGTATAGTTGAAGTAATATATCCAATCAGACCAATATTGGATGATAATGGAAAGGTTAATTATCTACCAGATGCTGTTGCTATGACTGAATACACCCAAACCAGCTGTACCAATGATGAGATTGCATATAATGTGCGAAGGTCCAGAATCAATCAATCAATGCTTGCTATGAAGATGTTTAATAAAACTATAACAAAAATAAAACAACTGGGCATATTTGATAAATCGCTTATAGTAGCAGTAAGCGACCATGGGATAGGTTTTTTGGGCCCTTCTTTCGGTCGGGGTAACCATATGCTTAGAAAGAAAGATGATATTTTAGATAACAGGATGATGAATGCCTCCATACTTCTTATGATTAAGTATCCTTATCAAACAAAAGCAGAAATAGATTATAGAATGGTGAGGCCTATCGATGTAGGGACAACTTTGATGGAAATACTTAAGTTTAAACCGCCGTGGAAAATAGATGGTCAATCACTGATTTCAGGCAATTGGAAAAAGGTATCTCCACCTTTAGAATTCTTTCAACTATTATATAAAGATAACCAGTGGAAGAACAGGGTGGATAGTGGTATTTTTGTAGGTGGAGAAATTATAGAACCATTAATATATTTTGATGAATTCAAAAAGAAAGCAAATAATATAACAGTTTTAAAATCCAAATGGATTGGTAAAAGCGTAGAAGAACTGCCTTTATCAAAACAAAAATCAGGCAAGCTTGAATATTTAAAAATAGAAAAAGCTCTACCTACAGAAGACAAAGGTGATTATGTATTAACTTTGGGCGGTTATTCTATGGATCCAGATCTCAGTCCATCAAATCTTACTTATATTTCTGTAAACAATAAAATTATTAAAGTAATAAAACCATGTCTTAGTTTTTCTAAATCTTATCATAGGATAGGGTCAGTACTAGCAGGATGGGTAGTTACTATTCCTAGAAATATAATTAATTCTAAGAAACTCGAAATACGTGCTTTTAGTCCTGTAGATAGTAGTAATGAAGAGTTATTTTACGAACTGGAAGACCCTATTAATATCGAACTGACTGACGAACAATTTCAAAAGGTTGGAAATAAGATTTAAAGGTATTTTGATATATTTTCAAATATTAGTTATTTGATTCTTTTAACTTAATCAAAGCTTCATTCACACATTTATTCATCAGTCATATTCCTTTTAATCTTTCTTACCCTTTCAAACCTTCTAGATTTTCTTTCTTCGGATTCTTTCCAAAGTTTTTTCTGATATGATGTAGAAGGAATTATTTTTTTAGCTACTTCGATTGGTTTCCCCTCGTTATTGATATGTACAAAATTAATATATGCCGTACAAGAATGTTTTTTTACGGCTGTTGTCAGATTTTCGGTAAATACATTTACCTCAATATCCATAGAAGAACGCCCGATATAATTTATCCTGGCGTTCAGTGTTATTACCTCCCCTACTCTTATAGGCTCATAAAAATGAACATCGTCTACTGATCCTGTTACGACAACGCCCCTTGTGAATTTCCTTGCAAGAATAGCCCCGGTTTCATCAATATCTTTCATAAGTTTTCCAACCGAGAGATAATTTCCATAAAAGGCATCTTCTGGAAGCACTACCCGAATTGTTTCAATCTGCCATTCGTATTTTTCCAGGCTTCCAATATTTTTGCCCGTTTTTTTATTGATCTCCAGCCCTTTTAATCTTTCTTTTCTTCTTTTCATAGCATCTTCATATACTATCTCCTCAGGTTCATCGGCTGGAATAATTTGATTTTCAACCTTTTTAGGATTTCCCTGCTCATCAATAGCTACATAAGCTAAATGGGAAAAAGTTGTAAGTTTTTTCTCCCCTGTTTTTGTGTTTTCAGATTGCACTTTTACACCTATTTCAATCGAACTTCTTCCAATATATTCTACCCAGCTGCTGAGTATTACTACTTCACCAGTTCTAACAGGGTTTAAGAAATCAATGCTATCTGCAGTGCCTAAAACTATCAGACTTTTAGCAATTCTTGAAGAAGTAATGCTGCCCAAAACCATAATCCAGTTCATAAGCCTCCCTCCATGCAAAGTTCCATAATTATTTACATGTTCAGGAAAAACAAACTGAATCATCTCATTAGAGGTTTCTTTTATTGAGGGCATAAATTAAATTTACTTTACATAGTTATGTATTAAAAACTGTACAACCTAAATATTATGAGGGTCAAGCTCTAAATAAAGTCCAAAGCACATAGATGATCGAAAAATGCCTGCTTGTTATGATTGCCTTCTTTAGGATATTTCTTCATAAGAATAGAATAAGCTCTTTTAAGTTTAGCACTGGAACTACGAACTAACATTTCTTTTGATAGTTTAGAATAATCAAACAAGCTATTTTCCCATTTATAAAGTGCCTTTCTTTGTTCTTCAATAGAACTTATTATAAGTTTATGGAAATTCACTAAACCGGCAGGCGGATTAATTTCATAAAGTCTATTTAAAATATTACTATAGTTGTTTGCAACTTCACCTGCCTGACCCTCACTTGTAAGCCATATTAGCATACTCACTCTTTCCACTGTAGCTAAATCCGTTAGGTTAAAAACTTTAGAGAGATATTTCTTTTCCTGAGTAGACATTAGGGATGTATTGTAATCAAATACAGTTCTTCTGTGAGGAATTGCTTCGTACGCCTCTTGTACAGTTAAACAAAAAGAGTCTAAACATATCGTAAATGATCCGAGGATCAGAAAAAGAATGTTTAGATAGTATTTAGAGTTCTTTATCATTACTTAAGAAGTATTTTAACAAGCGGAAACAGTTCAGAATAAAGGTTGTGTCTTGGACTGTGACCGGTACTGTCCCTTTGTACAACTAGCTGCTTATCTAAAATCTGAAACCCGGGGATTAAATTATAACTGCCTTTACCGCGTAAATCTCTTTTAGGAACTACTACTATTTCATCATTATATCTGTCAAAACCAAAATGATTTGCCCAATTACTTGCATGATCGGGTGTTGGAGAGTCCATTGTCATACTGTAGAGAAGAACCTGAACAAACTTAACTCTACTGTCATCTAAAGAGATGTTTGTGTAATCTTTAAAGAGCTTTTCAATAGATGGAAGCCCTCCCGTGGGGTTTACGTCTTTATACGCGCCAACTTCATTTGCTCCCGAAAACGCCTGGCATGCTCCGCATGTCATCCCAACATATTCTACGAGTACTACAGAGCCATAAAGTTCAGACATTTTAAATGCGGTGCCGTTTTGATCAACAAACTCTATGTTTGGAAAAGTACGACCGACTTGAGGCGGCCAGAACTGTTCTGCATTAGCAATTGGCACTAAATTCATAATTAAGGCCGCCAGCAATACATGAAAAAGAATTTTTCTTTTCATACTCTTTATAATTAAAACCCAAAAAGAATTAAATACTACTTATTATTTATATAATTCTACTTCTTTTTATTTTCTTCTGTTCTTTTTTCAATCTCTTTTTGCAGCTCAGACAGATGTTCTTTTATATTTTGTTGTCCGATCTGTATAGTTTTTACCATCAGAGTCGGCATTGTAGAAAGAGCTTTTTGACCTGTGGGAGATTTATAAAAAGCAGTCAATTCATTTAACTCTTGTTCTGTAAAGGACTGCGTATACATTTTAATAACATCATCTTTTATAACT
>SMWS01000139.1 GCA_004356685.1 Deltaproteobacteria bacterium | reverse complement strand
TAAATCCATATGTATTGCTGCAATAAAGCAGCAATAAATTAATATATTCCTCTGTAATATCGGTAACAGGAATAAAAACAGATGTGCCAGGTTTGTTTGTGTTCCACTGGTTAAAGTCAAAAAGACCCGGCATTTTGTCAGGCAAATCTGCTCTGCCGTCTTCGAGTTTTACTAAACTCTCTCTATAGAGTTCCAAAATCCTTTCAATTTTTTGATTACGGCTCATCTTAAAAAACATGTCGAGTTCGTGGTTTTGCGGAAGCATCTTTTTAACGTCAATAAAATAAAGCCCTTCATCGTTTGTAAAAAAGAGTTCTGTGCCATGATTATTACAAGCCGAAGGCCATGTTCTGCCTGTCCACTGGCAGAGCAAATCAATTCCGGTTTCTGGCGGCAGATCAGCCAGGCAGAGCCCTGTAAGCCCTGTGCCCGACCATACAAGAAGTGCTTCTTCGAGTTCATCCAGAGGAATTGGGGGTGCATCAGATTTATATGCAAGAGTGGTGTCACTGAGTTCCATACCTAAACCAAATCTTCTTGATCTTCTGTTCCAAACTGATTCGAATAGAGGGTAATTTATAGCCTCTTGATATCCTTTATTTAAAAAAGATTCAATATTTGCTTTCATAGCCATTGCAGTTCCTCCTAAAAAGTACAATCATTATAAAAATTCAGATAAGACTATAAATATTAACGATAAAAAATCAACCAAAATTTAATCTCCAAATAATATAAAATTGTAGTTAATAAACCTTATTGATATAATCACAAGTCATGATAGCAGATACACCAATGGTACGTCAGTACAAAAAGATTAAATTGCTCTACCCCGATGCCATACTATTTTTTCGTCTAGGTGATTTTTATGAGATGTTTTATGATGATGCCAAAACCGCATCAAAAGTGCTGGGCATTACCTTAACTTCCAGAAATAAATCGCAGTCAAATCCAATGCCGCTCTGTGGTGTGCCGTTTCATAGCGCTGAGCCTTATTTAGCCAAGCTACTTGAGAATGGATACAAAGTAGCAATTTGTGAGCAAGTAGAAGATCCCAAATTAGCAACGGGTATTGTAGAGAGAAAAGTAGTAAAAGTGCTTACCCCGGGAGTAATACTTGATACCGAACACCTTGAAGAAAAAACAAATAACTATTTGGCATGCCTGGCAAACTACAATGAAAATTGGGCCGTTGCGTTTGCCGATATTTCTACAGGTGAACTTAAATCAAGTTCTTTTAGCTCCGATGAGGAGCTACAAAATGAACTGGCAAATCTGCAGCCAAGGGAAATTTTGATCCCGGAAGGATCAGATAGTTATAAACATTTTAAGAACATATCAAATGATAGCTGGAAGCCGATCTTCTCTAAAAAAGAGCAATCCTTATGGGACCTGGAAAGCTGCAGTGATTTACTTAAAAATTATTTAGGTGTAAAAACACTGCAACCTTTCAGGCTTGAAAACAAACCAGAATCTATTATTTCACTTGGCGTGCTTTTAAATTATCTTTTATCAACTCAGATTGACGATATGCCGCCTCTTAAAAACCCTGTTTATTACGATAAAAGTGACTTTTTACAAATTGACGAAACCACAAGATCTAACCTCGAAATTTTCAAAACTATTAGGGGTGATACAAAATCTGCAACGCTGCTGTCGGTTATAGATATGACTTTATCGGCCATGGGAGCAAGGCTGCTAAAGCAGTGGATTAATTATCCGCTTATTGATTCAGAAAAAATAAATGAACGACTGGCCAGAGTGCAGAAGCTTAAAGATAATGTTAATCTGAAAAGAAATCTTCGCTCCTGCCTTAAAGAAATATCCGATATTGAAAGAATTATAACTCGTATTTCCACAAGCTCAGCTAAACCCCGGGACCTTGGAGCAATTAGGGATTCCATAGTTTTTATTAAAGAAATAAAAACCATTCTCAAAGATTTTGATGCCACGGAGTTTGGAGCGTTAGAGGGTGAGTTGGATAATTTAGACGATATTTACGAAATCATTAAACAATCTATTGTTGAGGAGCCTCCAAACTCAATCAGAACTCCGCCTGTTATTAAAGAAGGATTCAACGGCCAGCTGGATGAACTCAGAAATATAACCAAACACGGCAAAAAATGGATTGCGCAGCTCGAAGCAAAAGAAAAAGAAATTACGGGGATAAATTTTCTAAAAATTGGATATAACAAGATTTTTGGTTATTACATCGAGGTCACCAAACCAAACATCCATCTGGTTCCAGAAACTTATATAAGAAAACAAACCCTTGTGAATGCAGAAAGGTTTGTAACTCCCGAGCTAAAAGAACAAGAAGAAAAATTGATTGGCGCAGAAGAAAAAATATTGGAACTGGAAAGGCAACTATTCGAGCAAATTAGAAAGAAGGTAGAACTACAATCTGATAGGATAAGAAAGACTTCTGCGGTAATTTCTGAAATAGACGTTTTATGCTCTCTTGCCGAGATTGCCGAAAGAAATAATTATATAAAACCAGAAATTAACAACTCTGACTTTATAAAATTAAAAGAGTCCAGACACCCTGTGATTGAGTCCACTTTATTAGATGAGAGATTTGTTCCAAACGATATACATTTAGATACTAAAGAAAACCAGCTGCTTCTTATCACAGGGCCAAATATGGCAGGGAAATCTACTCTGATAAGACAGGTGGCGCTCTGTGTATTAATGGCTCAGATAGGATCGTTTGTACCGGCTCTGCAGGCTACAATCGGGGTAGTAGATAAGATTTTCACCCGTGTCGGAGCTTCAGACAATCTTTCAAAGGGACAGTCAACTTTCATGGTTGAGATGGTTGAGACTGCTTATATCCTAAGAAATGCAACCGAAAAAAGTTTAGTAATTCTCGATGAAATCGGCAGGGGCACAAGTACTTTTGATGGAATGAGCATAGCATGGTCTGTAGCAGAGTTTCTGCATGATTTAGGCAGCAAAACGCTTTTTGCAACACATTACCATGAACTTGCTGAACTGAGCAAAGACAATCAAAGGATCAAGAATTTTAATGTATGCGTGAAAGAAATAGATGACAAGATTGTTTTTTTAAGAAAACTCCTTCCCGGCGCTGCAAGCCATAGCTACGGGATCGAGGTTGCAAAGCTTGCAGGAATCCCAGACGAAGTAATAGGCTCTGCAAAAAAGGTTCTGTACAATCTGGAAAAAATTCAATCTAAGATTAAAAGCAATATTACAGAAGATCAGCTCAATCTTTTTAAGAACAAACAAGAACATAAAAAAGAAAATGAACTCATAGAACAGATAAAAAACCTCGATCTGGATAATATGACTCCGCTGCAAGCCCTTGCAAAGATCGCCGAACTAAAAGAAAAACTGCCTGACTGAGGACTACTTATTTGAAACTTCTAAACCTGATTTCTAACTTGTTCAAAAAGAAAGGTAATATGAATGACAAAAAGTCCAAAGGAGATTTTGGAGAAGAAACGGCTTGTAAATATATTAAAAAAAACGGTTACAAAATATTGGGCAAAAATTTCAGAACCAAATTTGGTGAAATCGATTTAATTGGAATCGACAATGATACTATCTGTTTTATTGAAGTAAAAGCCCGGTCCAGTAGTGATTATGGCAGTCCCGAACAGTTTGTCACAAAAAGAAAGCAGGAAAGGCTCTGGAAAACTGCTTCAATCTATATAAATAAAAATACACTTGAATTTGGAAATTACAGGTTTGATGTAATCTCCGTGGATTTAGAAAATGAAGAAATAGAAATATTTAAAAATGCATTTCAGCCAAAATATTCATTCTGATTAATAATAATTAATCACCTTCTTTATATCATAAATTAATTTTCCCTTATCAACATCTTCTATATTATGAATAATTGGTTTATCTAGGTTTGTTTGATCTCCCATTAAATAAAATACTCTAAATAAATATATGGATACCTGATACAACCATTCAGGTATGACGACCACTTTTTGTCATTCCGTGATGATCTGTTAGCCAGTCATTCCGTCATGTTTGCAGACGGAATCTATAGTGTTTTTAAATATGGATACCTGATAAAACCATTCAGGTATGACAACCACTTTTTTGTCATTCCGTGATGTCTCCCCGATAAAAACTTTCGAGGACAGGTGTAAACGAAATCTATAGTGTAAAAAAGCCATTTTCCGTATTAGATCATAATTATAGTTCCTTGAACATTTTTATTTAAAATCATTAATAAATTTTATTGCTACTTCTCTAGCTTCATCCTGATAACCGCTATTAATTATTGTTAATTACTAATATATAATATTGATTTCCAAAAGACCTAAATTTAGAGTAAAATTCTAAAATATTAAATATATAAAACTAAGGAATATTCAAGGAACATTAATAAGAGTATGAGAGTAATTGTTGCTAAACCAAGAGGTTTTTGTGCAGGAGTGGATAGAGCCATAGAAATAGTGGAACGCGCTCTGGAAATGTATGGACCTCCTATATATGTTCGTCATGCAATAGTACATAACAAAAGAGTAGTAGAATCGCTAAAGGCAAAAGGCGTGGTTTTTGTCGAAGAATTAGACGAAATTAAAGAAAAAGATTCCAGAGTAATTTTTAGCGCACACGGAGTAAGCCCGGCTGTTTGGCATGAAGCCAAACAAAGAAGTTTGCAGTCTGTTGATGCTGTTTGTCCACTGGTAACAAAAGTACATAGTGAGGTGAAACACTATGCAGATAAGGGTTATACGATACTTTTAATTGGCCATAAAAACCACGTAGAAGTCATTGGAACAAGCGGTGAAGCACCCGATAGAGTTATAGTTGTCGAATCGGTTATAGAAGCGGAAAACCTTACAATTCCAGATCCTGAAAAAGTAGCCTATACTACTCAAACCACACTTAGCGTAGATGATACAAGAGATATATTAGAAACCCTAAAGAGAAGATTTCCAAAAATAGTCGCTCCTTCGAAGCTCGATATTTGTTATGCAACGCAGAACAGACAGGATGCAGTCAAGCAGTTAGCAAAACATTCTGACCTGATATTTATTATGGGCTCTCCCGAAAGCTCAAATTCCAACAGGCTGGTAGAGGTTGCAAAGTCGTGTGGCGTACAAAAAGCATATTTAATCGAAGGTACGGAGAACTTAGACAAAGAGATGTTTAGTGATGATATGGTTGTTGGACTCAGCTCCGGAGCCTCTACGCCGGAAACTGTTGTTCAGGAAGTAATTGCACGTTTGATTGAATTTGGAGCTGAGAGTGTTTCAGAACTGGATGGCAAAGAAGAATTTACTCGATTCCCTTTCGAAGAATCACTGGAATTTAGAAGTTCTTATAATTGATATTATTTATTTTGGGTCAATAAATAAAAGCGTCTAAAATTTCTAAAACTTCATTTAGTATTTCAACAGGTGTATATATTGCGCTCACCAAGTTTCTTTGCCAAAAGGAGTTCCCCAACCTTCTTCCGAAAGATTATAGCTTTTATGTATTTTAGAT
>SMWS01000138.1 GCA_004356685.1 Deltaproteobacteria bacterium | reverse complement strand
TTTAGGAGGAACTGCAATGGCTATGAAAGCAAATATTGAATCTTTTTTAAATAAAGGATATCAAGAGGCTATAAATTACCCTCTATTCGAATCAGTTTGGAACAGAAGATCAAGAAGATTTGGTCTAGGTATGGAACTCAGTGACACCACTCTTGCATATAAATCTGATGCACCCCCAATTCCTCTGGATGAACTCGAAGAAGCACTTCTTGTGTGGTCGGGCACAGGGCTTACAGGGCTCTGCCTGGCTGATCTGCCGCCAGAAACCGGAATTGATTTGCTCTGCCAGTGGACAGGTAGAACATGGCCTTCGGCTTGTAATAATCATGGCACAGAACTCTTTTTTACAAACGATGAAGGACTTTATTTTATTGACGTTAAAAAGATGCTTCCGCAAAACCACGAAATCGACATGTTTTTTAAGATGAGCCGTAATCAAAAAATTGAAAGGATTTTGGAACTCTATAGGGAGAGTTTAGTAAAACTCGAAGACGGCAGAGCAGATTTGCCTGACAAAATGCCAGGTCTTTTTGACTTTAACCAGTGGAACACAAACAAACCTGGCACATCTGTTTTTATTCCTGTTACCGATATTACAGAGGAATATATTAATTTATTGCTGCTTTATTGCAGCAATACATATGGATTTACAATTATCGATGATTTAACGGGGAAACCTGCAGGCGTGGAAAAGTGGATTAAGAAGGGAAGATTAAAAGACCAGGTAAAGCTTTCATTATTTGATCTTGAAGTACGAATTCTAACAGGTTTAAACGTAGAACAAGCCTTTATATGTCAGAATATGAGTCTTGCACTGCAGGCGCTTGGGCTTGCCGGGTGGACATTTAGCGGATTTATTCCACGGTTTGCTATGGGCGGTGCACCTGATCTATTTAAGGGACTTGGATTTAGATTTATTCAGCCAAAAAAAGGCGCTATCGATCCTCCGGCTACCGTACCTGTTGGCAGGGACGGAATTTTTGAGGCATATTCACCACCATATTATAAAGATATGAATGAGGCCTTTGATACTTTTTTTGAGCATAAGGCTGAGGCATGGAAATCGGATAAACCATTTCCATATACTGAGCCCGAGAAACACCTTATGAAGGCTCCAAAGCCAACTGAAACAACCAAGGAAATTGTAAAAGATGTATTGAATTATATATATGATACTTACGGAAGATTTCCAGCGTTTGTCGATCCCATGTATATGAGGCTTGTATTCCAGGCTATGCACATAGATATTGGGTTTTATGATAAATACTATCCAAAAGGTTCTTATTCTGATATGCATTTGAACCATTTCAAGATGTTTCATCCCGATATTAAAGATCCTTTCGCCGGAAAAACTAAAAAAGGTAAGAAAGTTGCTGCTTCATCTGTCAAAAGAAAAAGGTAAGAGCATAATTGTAATAGATTTTTGTATTCTTCATGGTAGTATAGATTCCTCGTTTACTCTATTTATATATTTGTTAGGGGTTATTTATTATGAAAAGAACATATCAACCGCATAGGAAAAAGCGTTTAAGAACCCACGGGTTTCGTGAAAGAATGAGTACAAAAGGTGGAAGAAAAGTTTTAAAAAGAAGACTAGCAAAAGGAAGACATAGTCTGACCGTCCAAGCCTGGAAGAAATGAACGCAGTTTCTTCTCAAACTTTCCCTAAATATCTAAGGCTCCAAAACACATTAGATTTTAAGAGAATATTTGCCCATGGTTACAGAGAGAATCTGGAATTCATAAAAATAATTTCTTTAGAGAACAGTTTTGAGTTTCCTCGTCTAGGAATTGTTGCCGGTAAAAAGAACCTTC
This sequence comes from Deltaproteobacteria bacterium, assembly GCA_004356685.1. GTDB lineage: Bacteria > Desulfobacterota_D > UBA1144 > Nemesobacterales > N074bin48 > N074bin48. The sequence continues at coordinate 7,457 of SMWS01000138.1, read as the reverse complement.
CTAAAGCGGTTTTAAGAACGAAATTTAAAAGAGTGCTGAGAGAAATTTTTAGAAAAAACAAGCATAATCTGAGCAGCAAGGACTATATTGCAATTTCTACAAAAAAAATTAAAGATATTGGCAGTTCGTATAGTGGTAAGGACTTTGAAAGGTTTATAGAAGGTATACATTAAAATGTTAAAATATGTGATTTTGAAATTACTGCTGGCTTGTTTAAGCGTTTATAAAGCTTTTTCATTTGTACTGCCTAGTTCGTGCAGATTTTATCCAAGCTGCTCGGCATACTGCAGGCAGTCTTTGGAAAAACACGGAATTTTTAGGGGTATATTTCTTACTTTTAAAAGAATATTGAGGTGCAATCCTCTGAGTTTGGGCGGATATGATCCTATAAAATAATTAAGAGAAACCGGGGATGAATAATAATAAATCAAATTACATAATTTTTTTCGTACTGTCTTTTATAATAATTATGGGATATTCATATCTATTTCCACCTCCTAAGCCAAAACAAGCAGAACCTTTGCAAACACCAACCGGCGAAGTTCAAAAAGATAATTTTTCCACGATTACTCCACCTGCGAATATAAAAGGGTTCGAACAAGATAACAATTTTAGTAAGCGCAGTAACGTAATTGATCCATTTAAGATCTCAAAAGATCTGATCTCAATTAAATCCAAACTATACAATGGAACTATAGACCCTCTGGGAGCAAGGATAGTCGAATGGAATCTTTATTATTATAATGAAACCACAGATGATGACACTGTAAAATACAACCTTATTAAAGATTCTCCTCCAAGCTTCAATCTTCATGTTGAAACTGATATTGTAAATATCCCAAACCCGATTCCGTTTAGTTATTCAGGATACATGGATATAACGTTAACAGACAGCCCTGTTGAGCTTGAATTTAATTGGCAGTCTGCCGAAGAAGGGATAATCATTTCCAAAACTTATACTATAGATCCCAGTAGCTATTTGATTGCTTCGACGCTTAAAATAGAAAACAAGACAGACAAAACAGTTAACCAAAAAGTTATTGTAGATGCATATAGTAAAAGTTTAAAAGCTGACGGGCAAAGAAAGAGTAAAGAATTTGTAGTGCTTGTTTCTGAAGAAATTAAAAAGGAAGCAAATAGTCCAGAAGAAAAGAAACAATATGATGGAACAATCGGGTGGTTTGGATTTTTGGATAAGTATTTTTTATATACCTTTCTTCCTGAAACCGGAGCGGCAAGCAAAGTAGATTTTTATTCATTAAGCGAGCAGGATTTGGTAAGGGCGGTATATTCTTATCCTAAGGAATCAATATCACCAAATAACGAAGGAATATACAAATCTAAATTGTACCTGGGCCCCCTGGAACTAAATATACTGAAGAAGGCGAGTCCAATATTAGAAAGTGCGATGGATTTTGGCTGGTTTGATTTTTTAGCCAAACCAGTGCTATCACTTCTAAACTACCTAAATAAATATTTTAACAACTATGGCATATCTATTATTGCTATCACAATTTTGATTAGGCTTGTCTTTCTCCCCTTAACAATTAAAAGTATGGCTTCAATGAAAAAAGTGCAGGTTAAGATGCAGGATCTTAAACCAAAAATTGAGGCGCTTAAAGAAAAATATAAAGATGATAAAGCCCAGCAGAATTCAGAGTTGATGAAACTGTATTCAGCCCACGGGGTTAATCCTCTAAGCAGTTTGGGAGGGTGTCTGCCGATGTTGATTCAGATTCCTGTATTTATTGCACTCTATGAAGTTTTGCTAAATTCAATTGATTTAAGGCATAGCCATTTTTTGTGGATAAAGGATTTATCAGCTCCTGAAGTGCTATTTGATATACCTGGAATAGGTATCCCATTTAGAATATTGCCACTTGCAATGGGAGTTTCGTGGTTTATCTCGCAAAAGATGACACCAATGACAACACCTGGCTCAGAACAAATGGAACTTCAGATGAAAATGATGCAGTTTATGCCTATAATCTTTACGGTTATGTTTTGGAGTTTGCCATCGGGTTTGGTTCTTTACTGGACTGTAAGTAATATACTTTCTGTTGCTCAACAATTATATGTCAACAGGAAGGTTGTCACTCATTAACGGAGGTTCTATACGATGTCTGTCGAAATTGAGGTTGAAGGAAAAACAGTATCAGAGGCTACTATTAATGCCTGTGAGCAGTTAGGAGTTACTAGGAGTCAGGTAGATATAGAGGTTATAAGCGAAGGTTCTAAGGGTTTGCTTGGATTCGGAGGGAAACCTGCAAAAGTAAAAGCTAAGATAATAGAAAGTAATTTAAGTGAGAAGGGTCTTAAAGCTAAGAAAGTATTAGATAATATTTTATCTTACTTTTGCGATGAATATTCAGTAAACCTTAGAGAAACTGCGGATAGAATCAAGCTTGATGTAAAAATGTCTGATAACAGAGGGCTTATTATTGGCAAAAGCGGTGAAATGCTTAAGTCCCTTGAGTTTTTGATTGGAAAGATTTCCAGCAGGACTACCGAAAGCGGTAAAACCAAGAGAATATATATTGATATAGAGGGTTATAAAAGAAGAAAAGAAGATTCAATTTCCAAGATGGTTAAAGACTCGGTAAAAAAAGTCAGAAGAAACGGAAAACCTATTACTTTAAATCCTATGTCTGCATATGAGAGAAGGATTACTTATATTACACTGAAACGAGAAAGGGGTATTCGGTACGATACAGAGGTTGAAGGAGATAAAAAAAGGATTACGATTATTCCTGAAAGCAGCAGACAAAGAGCCGAGTAGCTAAATGTCGTTAATAATAAAGATAAAACAATATGTTTTTGGGTGATTAGATATGAGTAAAAGTAAATCGAGTAAATCAGAGGATGAATACTTTGCCAAAGAGGACGCTGAGAAAAAAAAGAGGCTAGAACAGCAAATCAAAGAAGAAACTGCCGAGAAGCGCAGAGAAGAACTAAAAGAAATCTGTTATCTCAAATGCCCTAAATGTGCAGGTGATTTAAATGAAATATTGTTTAGAGGCGTCAAAATAGACAAATGTGCTGATTGCAACGGAGTATGGCTAGATGATGGCGAGCTTACTAAGCTTGCGGGTTCGGAAGAAGGCAATATTGTTAGAGACTTTCTTGGTATGTTTAAGAAGTAACATCTTTTTTTCTTATAGTATGGAAAAAACTTTTTAATATTCTAGAACAATCATCGCGTAAAATATTGTTTATTATTTCCAATTTACAAGCTGCGGGATAGATAGTTTGTAATTTATATAGATTTTCCGTTCCTTGTAATGTGGGATCTTCTGCGCCATAAACCAGTTTAGCTATTCTTGAATTTAAAATTGCTCCCATACACATAAGACACGGCTGCAGTGTGGTATATAATGCAGTACCATCAAGTCTCCACGATTTTATTTTTTTTGAAAGTTTTCTTATAGCAATTAATTCTGCATGTGCAGTTGAGTCAAAACGTTTCTCAATTAAATTGTAGCCTCTTGATAAAATATCGCCACAGCCGCTTACTATTATACATCCGACCGGTACCTCGCCTTGCGACTGAGCCTTTTTTGCCTCTTTTAACGCAATTTGCATAAAGTACTTATCATTTTTCATAAGCCATGTGGTATCTTTCAAATAGTTTTATTACCGGACTGTTTATAAATTAACGGGAATGACTATTTGGGTCAATAATCATTCCCGTTATCTTAAAGGAGGATGGAGGATAATTTAAGTATCTTTATTAACTCTAATGATAAAAATAAAGTAATTTACTTTATTTGTCAAGAATTAATTACAATATATCTCAAATTGAATAATTTATATTGACTTATTTATATTTTTATATTATAAATTCTAAAAAGAATAGGTGGGATTGTGGGCAATTTACCAATATTCATTGTTAATTATTAATTAATATTTAATGCTGAATTATTCTATTCTAGATCGGGGTGAAGGCATATTAGAAATACAGTTTTAATCTGAAGGTTTGTTTTGTAAGGAGATGGAAAGAAATGGACAAAAATCGTTTAACCATTTTGTTGGTAAGCTCAAAGGGATCGGGGACAAAATCTTTATCTGTTGACTATAAACATATAAAAATTACAGTCGGTATAGTTATTGGATTTATTTTACTATCTTGTATTTCATTTGCTTTTAGTTTTAATTTTTACAATAAAGCTAGTGCTTATGCGGGTGAGAAGAAAGAGGCATTAAACCTGCTTGTTAATCAGGCAAATTTACTAAATGTAATGAGTTCTGATAAAATGGTACTACAGTCGAGGCTTGTTGAAATTGAAGAAAAGCTTTTAGATATGCAGGATCTCTTAGATAAAAAAGGCATAAATAAAGAACTTTCCATTGGCGGTGAATACATACCCGATGATAAATTGAGTCTTTCCTACATGGACTTTATGGAAAAAGATATAGACGACCTTTTCCAAATAATGAAAAGTACACCTTTTGGTAAGCCTATAAAAGCTAGTGTAAATTCTGGGTTTGGACACAGGAAAGACCCTTTTACTAAAAAATACGCCTTCCACTCAGGTCTGGATTTTGATGCTACGATGCGCCAACCCGTGGTTGCTACGGCAGATGGGGTAGTAGATCATTCGGGTTGGTACAAAAGTTATGGCAAAACAATAATTATCAAGCATAATAATGGCTATGAGACACTTTATGGTCACCTAAATTCATTGAAAGTTAAAAAGGGTCAAAAAGTTACAACGGGAGAGCTAATAGGTAGTGCCGGCTCTACTGGCAGGTCAACAGGACCTCACCTGCATTATGAAATTATTAAAAATGGTAAAAAAGTAAATCCAAGAGAGTATTTAACTTTTAAATAATCTATGGGAATTTTAAGTAAAAGAGATGATAGTAAGAGTATTTCTCAAACGGATAAAGATTTTATGAAAAGCGACATTATAACTTTAATTGGAGAAGGTTGTCTCTTTGAAGGGAATATAACTTCACCGGCTTCTACAAGGCTTGACGGAACTATCAAGGGCAATATTGACAGTAAAGGCACACTAATAGTTGGACAAAGCGGGGTTATCTCAGGCGAAGTCAAAGCAATTGAAATTTCTGTCCATGGTAGGGTTGAAGGTAATATTGAATCCGAAAAACTGATAATAAAAAAAGGTGGAGTCGTTAGTGGAGATGTTCATTCTAAATCGTTTATTATCGAGGATGGCGGCATATATAACGGAAAATGCCTGATGGAATCTTCTAGCTTCAACGGCGAAGCAAGTGCTGTAAGCAGCACCTATGAAATTGAGAGTCAAAACAGCTAAGTTTGAATTTTTAGAAATTAAAACTAAAGTTTTCTATATAAGCTATCTTCCTTCTGAAATCTCGGTTTTATTTGAGATAAATAAAAAGTGGGAATGTTTTCAATTCATGAAAACATTCCCACTTTAAGGAGGATGGAGGATGTTGCTTTAATAAATCTTAATTAAGTCTTGTTATTAACTTACATTATTAAAATAAAGTAAATTCCTTAAAAAGTCAAGTTTCTATACTGAAAACACTGACATTTATTGAATATAGAATACGCAATGCTATAATTGAGCGTTTTAATTGGTTTATCTCTAAATGGGCGGCGTAGCTCAGAGGTAGAGCAGTGCTCTCATAAGGCACCTGTCGGAGGTTCGAGTCCTCCCGCCGCCACCAAATTCTTTCAATGATTACAGAGACTTACAGCACTCTCACAACATCCAGCTCTTAATTATCTCCTGCTTTCTAACCTATTTCTAACCACAACGGTTTACTTTGTTGATACCTCAAAATCTCATACTAGAGGTGTTAACTATGGCAAGCTTAGTTAATAAGAAAGGTACATACTACGCAGTATTTAGTATCAGTAGGAAAAAGAGATGGGTTAAGATTGGTAATATACCGAACAAAGAAGCTAGACAGATACTTAAGAAGTTAGAACTGGAGTTTATTAAAGGTAGACTAAATCTACTAGAAGTTACCCCGCCTTTACTATATGAATATTTACAAACTTACTTAGACTACGCAGTTACCAATAAGGCTTCCAGAACAATCAAAAGGGAGCATGCGGTCATAAAGGCATTAAAATCTTTTTTCGGCAACACGGAGCTTAAGAAAATTGATTCACTTAGTATAGAACGCTATAAAGCCAAGCGTATAGCAGATGGGTTAAAAGCTAGTAGTATTAACAGGGAAATAGAGGTGTTAAGTTATATGCTTAGTAAGGCTTTAGAATGGAAATATATAGTAGATAAACCTAAGATTAAAAAACTAAAAGTACCTAAATTGCCGCCTAAGTATCTTACAGTTGATGAAATACAATGGCTCATACAATGTTCTAGTAACTGGTTAAAACCAATAATAATTCTACTTAGAAATACAGGTATGAGGATAGGTGAGCTGCTCAATCTTAAGTTTAGTTATATAGATATGACTAATAAAGCAATCACTGTGAGAAGTACAAAAACAAATAATTATAGATTAATCCCTATGAACAAAGAGCTATACAAATTACTTGGGTTATTACATGCACATTATATTAACCCCTGCACTCAGGAAGTCACCCCCCGAACTAGCAGTCAAATGGTTTATCTAATCTGTTATCCAGATGGTAGAAGAATAAAAAGTATCCGAACAAGTTTTAACAAGGCGTGTAAAAAAGCTGGCGTCAGAGCAACCCCGCACACACTAAGACATACCTTTGCGAGCCACTTAATAATGAATGGTGCAGATTTAGTTACAGTAAAAGAATTACTGGGGCATACACAGATAAGTACAACAATGATTTACACTCATTTGACTGAGGATCATTTGGCTAGGGGTGTTGAGAAGTTGAAGTGGTGATTTTTATGTCGTCGGTTCTCACCCTCAGAAAGCGGATTTATTAGGTAGCCTAAACCCATAACGAATGATTAATTTGCTACATTTTGCAGAAACTAGTATAATTCTACCATGGGAATACATGGGTCATGAAATTTTCCATATCCTTCTAGCAAGTTGTTTTTTAGCCGTTCAACACTATCGGCTAATAATCTTGTAGGAGGTTTATATGTCAAATAACAAATCGTTATCAGACGACAGAACTGATAATAACAACCGAAGGAATAATCCAAGCCAAGGAGCCACTCAAGCCACTCGGTTATTCCACCTTTTAAGTGATAGAGATGCAAAATACTTTGTAGATAATCAGAATGAGCCATATATCGAAATTGAGATAGACGGTACAAGAAAGGTCTATAGGGTGAATGACTCCAAGTTCAAAAGCTACCTTAAGACGTTATTCTACGATACCTTCGAAGGTATACCGAACAATACCACCATTAATGATACTATGGGATTTGTGAGTGCCCGTGCAGATATGAGCAATGATGAATCGAGAGAATTCTTCAACCGTGTTGCCTCTGTTGGACAAAATGCCTACGAGTACCAAATAGAAGAGGGCAAGGCTGTTCAAATATCAGAAACTGGCTGGATAA
>SMWS01000137.1 GCA_004356685.1 Deltaproteobacteria bacterium | reverse complement strand
GTTAGGATAGGATATATGGATTGATTTATAAAACGAACTATTAGAGTTTTTATAATCTAGAATGTAATTTCACTCGGGAGTACGTTCATCACCTTCCTGCTGCTTATGCCCTTTGGGGTTATCCCCAAACACTACCGAGTATTCTTTAACTTTTTTTACACCACTGAATAAGATTAGTTTTTTTTCTAATTTTAATACAACTACTTTATCTACTGTTACTTCAGCATTTAGAACCGTGGAAAGAAGAAGCAACAGTGTAATTATAAAAACTCTCATTCTTTACCAATGCACCTAACATATATTTTTATGCTGATGCATACTTATGATAATATTATTCAACGTATATAAAATTATATGAGTTTTCGCTTATTTCTTTTTCTTGGCAGCGGATTTTTTAGCTGCAGGTTTCTTTGTGCTGGGTTTTTTTGCAATCAGGTTTTTTAGTTCAACCCGATCTTCATTTAACAGCTCTTTTAACTTTTTAGAGTTAACTAAGTAGCGGGGTCAGGCTTTTGTTGTTTTGTTATTTAAGTTTATGATAGTTTTGTGGTAAAAAGAGGGGCTATCTTTTTGAGTAAAAGGGGAAGTTGCCCTGTTTTCTAAATCCTTTCTCTAATCTTATAGTTAGCTGTGTACGGAAATCCATTATTAATGATGGTCCTTCTTAATCAGTAAAAATATTAACATATCTTCTATAGATATATGTCTTGTTATATTTTTTTGTTTCATCTTTGAGTTCTAATATTCCTAAGTCAATAAATCTGTCTACTACTTTATATGCTCCATACCTCGTAAAACCAGTCCATTCTTTTATCTTTGATAAATTTACTATCGGAAGCTTGAATAATTCAGGTAGTACCAGCGCGGCGCTTTTTGATGCAGTTTTACCAAGGCTCCGGACTTTATTTATATCTTCCTCTCTGATGATGGTTATTTTTCTTACTATTTTAATTGCCTGATCTGCTGTCTCTATAATTCCATCTAAAAAGAAATTGAGCCATTTATCTACATCACCATTGCTGTAATCATCAAGCTTGTTGTAATAAGTCTGTTGGTATTTTCTGAAATAGGAAGATAAAAATAAAACCGGTTTATCCAAAAGCTTTTCCAACCACAAATATAGTGTAATTAATAACCTTCCAGTTCTACCATTACCATCCAGGAATGGATGAATAATTTCAAATTGAGAATGAATCAAAGCTATTTTAATAAGTGGAGGAATAATATCTTTAGAATGAAAGAATTTTTCAAAGTCATTCAGGGCTTGATTCATTTCATAGACGGGGGGAGGAACATAATGAGCATTTGAAGGAGCCGTGCCTCCAATCCAGTTCTGTGATTTCCTGAACTCTCCAGGATCTGCAAACTGTGTTTTCCTAGCATCTTTCATCATCTCCTTATGCAATTCCCTTATGAAACGAAGGCATATTGGAAATTCTTTTAATCTTTCCATTCCATAATTCAATGTTGCAATGTAATGTATGATATCATCAACATCTTCAGGCAAATCGGACGATATGTTCGCCTCAGCTTCTATAGCATCAATAATTGTTGCCCTGGTTCCTTCAATCTGATTTGAAGAAGCCGCATCTTTTCTGATATACATAAAAATAAAGAAATTTACGTCGGGTAAAAGCTGGGTAATACCATCTAATTTTCCAACAAGACGAATTGCTTCAGAATGTTTCGAGATTGTTTCAGCGGAGAAATCCAGCAGCTTTTTATGTGGAAAGGGTACTGGTATAAAAGCTTTATATCCTTCTCTTTGCTGTTGAAGTTGTCCAACAATCATAAAATCGTCAACATTCTAAAATAAATGTTGACATATTACACCGTTATATCAACATTGACAAGCCAATGTTGATAATTCTTCGGAAAAATGGCTATTATTAAATGAAGATACAACAATAATTTCAAAACTATTTAATCCAGCTACTATAATTTTGAATCTTAAATATAATCCCTCCTGTTAATTCTTAAGAGGGGGGATTATATGAGTTTTCGCTTATTTCTTTTTCTTGGCAGCGGACTTTTTAGCTGCAGGTTTCTTTGTGCTGGGTTTTTTGGCAATCAGGTTTTTTAGTTCAACCCGATCTTCATTTAACAGCTCTTTTAACTTTTTAGAGTTAACTACTGCTACAATTATATCACCAACCTCGGTGTTGACTTCACTGTAAATTCCAAGTTTTTTCATGCCCTGGGTTTGCTTCATATTATCTTCTGTTGGATTTACATAGTGAACTGAATTGCACTTGTATCTGTGAATTAGAAACAGATGAATAATTGTCATCAGGCGTTTCTTTCGAAACTCTGTATTAAAAGTGTTCTGATCTCTTATAGATAATATGTTTTTCCCTCTAAGGTCTTGTATCGATCCAAATACAACATCGGCCTTTTTGGTTTTTGCCCTGCTGCTCATAATGTTTAGTTCCAGCAAATCCGAGCCTGCTCTATTGGGGCGCAGTTCGACTCGCAGCGTACCTTTAATCTTGTAATATTTTGCCCAAAGCTCCAGCCATCCTTCAAGTAGTTTGGTTGGAACCTCGGTTTGAACAAGATGCTGAAACTGTGTAGAACCCTTACTCATAGCTTTTGTGGTTGCCGTCCTGCCCGAAGACGCCGTAAGCGCGGCATCCATACGAGGACCACCAACAAAACTTTGGGGTGTTCTGTAAGGTGAATCGAGAAGTCTCAATTTACGCTGCAAGCGGGCAAGAGCAAGCGCCCCGTCTTCAAGAAGAGCTCTTGAAAATTCTTCTGATGCCAGTCCGTCAATTTGATGTCCGCCATAAGTTATAAAGTTAAAAACATATCCAAGCTTTCCTATCTCTTTAGGAAAATCTTTCATTTCCTGTTCGCTCATTCCGGTAGTGTCCCAGTTAAATGATGGAGAGAGATTATAAGCAAGCATTTTATCAGGGAAAACGGCGTGAATCGCCGCTGCAAATACCCTTGCATCTGCCAGGTCTGCCGTCTTTGTTTCCATCCACAGTATATCTGCATAAGGAGCGACAGCCAGTGATTTAGCTATAGCATAATCAATGCCGCCCTGTATCTGGTAGTAGCCTTCTGGTGTTCTTGATAACTCGCAGTCCCAGGTAACATTCAGTCCCATTTCTTTTGCTTTTGCCTGAGCTTCGGGCAGTGATACATGCATGGCAAATTCATTCCACTCCTCAATTGTCATTTCAAATTCAGTGCCTTCCTCAGCTCTGAATTCCATTCTGGCTGCTACTGCTTTTCTAAATGTTTTAATCCCGGATTCTACTTCCCAGGTATCAACAAGTTTGGTTACCACGTCGTCCAGTGTTTTATCAATTGATGCTTTTTTGCCGTTTTTGTAGGCGTCAATATTTTCGTCAGCAAATGACAAGATCCCAACTTCTTTAAGCCAGTTATTACAGGATTTATAAACATCATTTGAAATTTTGTACAACAGATGTCCGTTAATATCCTTTACTCCTTTATCATAGAATCTTTTCAATATTGCCAGGTATGCATCCTTGTAGCTGGGAACATTGATGTTGGTTGCTCCCAGCAGAAATGGATGGTCACGCTCGTCTCCCCTTCCTTCAAGCAGGGTTGCTGCCTCGGCATCGGTCCGGGCAACTATAATTCCGGATACTTCCATAATATCTAACTGAAACCTGGCGGCATTTAGTCTTTTAATCTGTTCGTCTACCGGCACTAGTACTTTACCGCCCTGGTGACCGCATTTTTTTGTGCCGGGTTTTTGATCTTCGATGTGATATCCTGTAACCCCTACTTCGACAAATCTTCTTATAAGATTTCTTACATGTGCGTCGCCTCCGTGTCCTGTATCGGCATCGGCAATTATAAAAGGCGTATAATCAATTTCCGGGGTAGCCCTGCGGGCTCTTTCTGTCATTCTCGATCTTTCAAACTGCTGATTTTTGTCTGCACTAAGCAGTGCCCTGACCAGTACTGCCGCGTCGTCTGGCACCTGGCTAAGCGGATAGCTTGCAAGATCGGCTCCTCTGTCTTCTGTTATAGATCCCTTTGCCGAGGTTGCCCAGCCGCCAAGATAAATGCCTTCAATTCCCGCGCGTTTCATCATAATTACCTGGCCCGGAGAATAGGGGCCATATGTAGTGATAGATTTTTTCTTTGAAAAAAGTTCTCTCAGGCGCTTATAAAATTTTATGGAAGCTTCTTTTGCGATTGTATAATCATCTTTTATTGTTCCCTGCTGAGCGACTATTTGTTCTGCAGAGTAAAGCCTGGTGATTCCTTTAAATCTCTGGCTTAAAAAATATGACTTCATTCTCTTTGCTTCGTTTTCCAATAATCCCATTTTTCTGTGCTCTCCTGTCCTGAATATTTAAGATTTTTGTTTAAGATAAAACAAAATCCAGATTTTCTGTAATTCTTGTACCATCTTTTTTAAACTCTGTCATGTAGTGCTGTATCCTTTGTTTTGCTGTATGCAAATCATGATTGTTCAAATTAATGTTAAGTAAGTCTATGTACCAGGGTACTTTGACTTCATCTAAAACATAAGTTCTTACAATTTCTTTTGCAATCGGCAAAGTAGTGTCTTTAGAGATGTCATAAACGTCCTTGTCCTTTGCACCTCGGAGTTTTTGGTATTCTTCTTCAAGTAATTTTTTAAAAATTTCTACGGTAAATGTGTCGCCGGCTTTAAGCCCTGTTTCCGAATCATCCTCTGTTAGTGTTGCGCTTTTATGAATCCATTCCCAAAGTATGCTAAGGCGAATTTCACCTGTTGCGGCATCTTCCATTAGATACAATATATTATCATCATCAAAAAAATCGGCTGGCTTTAGTGCAGCTGCCTGATATCCCTGACCAAATGCATTTCCATACTGCAGCCCTACACTCAAAAGATTCCTTGCGCCTCTAATGGTTCTGGGTGCAGGTTCAAGATGGGTCAGACCGTCTGAATCTTCCTGCGTATAGGTAAGAGCGGGAAACGATCTGCCAAGCTGGTTTATTTCACCCACTTTTTCCCACACAGGTCTTACAATGTGTACCATTTTCCAGTGTGCTACCCATTTACCGCTTGCTCCTTCCCTTTGTTCTCTTTCAGCCCCTGCCACTGCCTTTTCCATACTACTAGAAACCCCCTCTTTGCTTCCAACTGGGATATTTGGTTCCATACCGCCCTGCCACAGGGCAAAGTTGCCATTTATATCAGGCGTATTAACCGCTCTTCTTACGCGGTCTTCATAATTTCTCATATAGCTGTAAGTCATTGTAATAGACTCAATATTTGGATTAATAAAGTCCTTATCCCAGGTCATCGCATCTGATACGCTATTTATATAATCCCATCTTCCCGTATTAAATCCTACGAAATGTTTGCCAAGAGCAGCGCGGATTTCCATCAGCTGATAAGTCTCTTCGAGCTGTTCAATCAGGACATAAAGCTTAATAGTTCCATCTGGCAGTCCCAGGTGATCTTCTAAAGCACTAAGCATTTCATTCCATAGAGCCGCTTCTTCGGCGGTCTGAATTTTTGGAAGGTACAGTACAATAGAAGAGTCATTTTTTTGCAATTCCTTATAATTATTAACAACATATAGAACCATATCGACTATGGAAGCCGATAGTGCAATGCCGTTTTCATCCCTGATGTGCCTGTCGTCCAGGTGAAGGCCCCTTGCGCGGAATATTTTAGTTGTAAAGTCCAGCTGCTTGTTCCAGTCTTTAATTATGTCATGTCCAAAAAATTCGTTTCCCCATTTGTTCATAGAGGCTGCTACTTTTTCTGCAGTTTTTAAAAAAACCGGGTCTTTAGCAATAGCCAATTTAAGGTTTCTCTGATTATCTAGGGACATGCTGGTTATCTGCCCAAGAGCATCCTCTCCATCAAACATCCAACCGTCTGCACCAGACAGCAGTGCATAGGCTGCATTTCTTATGCTCGTCTCTATAGGTGAATTGGGCTTGGCTGCAGGGCCCGTACCCTGTATCCACTGGCACTGCAGGTCAGCAGGAATTTCACCGCCTTCAAATTTGCCGTCTCTTGCATCCTGCACTTTTATATTAGTACGGGGTATTACAGAATCTGGATCTAAGAAATCTATTCTTTCATTATTTTTATCTCTATCCGCTCTTCTCTTATACCTTTTTGCCATGATACTCTTTTGATCATTATTAAATTTGCAAAGAGCTTGCAGGGCGTTTAGAACCTCAGGAGTGTATACATCCGAATAGTCTTCCTGCAGATTGTCGCGTATTTTTAAACTCATTTATTTCTCCTTTATTTCTCCTTACTTTACTTTATTAACTTTCTATTGTTATGTGTAATCAAAATTGTTTCTATTTTATTCATATTTTTTTTGATTAGTATGTTCATATTCTCATAACCAAGCTATAACAATAAAAAACATGCTTGGCTGGGGCGGGTGGATTCGAACCACCATTCCAGGCGTCAAAGGCCTGTGTCCTGCCGTTGAACGACGCCCCAAAAAAGTCTGAATACTACCAAGGTTTTTATTCTATATCAAGTACCTAGCAGAGCCTGTGCCAACCTGAAATGCCTTTGGCTAAGAATACCTTGAATTCAGCGCTGTCTTTTAGATATTCATAAACGTCTTTTGCCTCAAACTGGGAGGAGAATAACGCAAATATTGCCGTTCCGCTGCCAGTCATGGATACACTTTCGCATCCAAACTGTTTTAATAGATTTATTAGCTCAGAAATCTTTTTGTTTAAAGAAATTGCGGGTTTTTCTAAATCGTTTTTAAGTAAAAATTCACCATTTTGATATTTTTCTATGGTTTCATTGATATCTAAACTGGTATTGTCCTTTATACTCATATCATCCCATCTGGTGTAAACATCCTTGGTTGATAGTCCAAAAGAAGGTTTAACTATTAAAAAGTGAAGCAAGGGGAATGAATTTAACACCATTATTTCTTCTCCAATCCCTTCCACAACAGATGTGCGGCAATTAATAAAAAAAGGCACATCCGCGCCAATTTGAGCGGCTAGATTTATAAGCTCATCTGTGTTTAATGATTTAAATATTCTATTAAG
>SMWS01000012.1 GCA_004356685.1 Deltaproteobacteria bacterium | reverse complement strand
ATAATTAATCATGTTTGCCTCCTTGATTCCTCTAATACCCTAAAATTTGATGAATAATTTTTGCTTAATCAGTTTAGGATAAAGTTTGCATATTATTGATTGCTTTTGATTATAATATATTTTCTTTGATTAACAAAAATATTCGATTCAATCGAAACATATAATGGTTAGACAGTTTATTTATAATTCTCAATTGCTAAACAAAAATTTTATTCTTCTAACCATCAGCTCCTTTTTGTTTTTCTTTAATATGCATGCTTTTTTGTTGCTACCGGTCTGGATAAAAGAGCTTGGAGGCACCGATAGTGATATAGGTTTTATAATGGGGGCTACAAGCTTTAGCACAATCTTTAGTACTCCACTGGTCGGATTTTTGGTTGATAAGTATGATAAAAGAATACTCTTAATATTAGGTTCAGTGATATTGGTATTAACCGGCATACCGTTTGCTTTATTAAATAGTCTAAATTCATTATTTTTTGTTTTTAGAATATTTCAGGGCATAGCATTTTCACTGTTCTTTATATCGGCAGGAACACTTATCACAGAAGTTTGTCCTAAAGAAAATAGAACTCAGGCTTTGGGTATATTCGGAGTGTTCACAATAATAAACTATGCGTTAGCACCCTATATTGGAAGAATATTGGTACAGCAATATAGTTTCGATTATTTCTTCATATTTATTTCGGTGATCGGGCTTTTAGCATTGCCTTTTATTTTCAGTATAAGCAAAGCAAGAACAAGTGATGAAGATGGCAAAACCATTAAAAGCTCAAATGTAATAAAAATAATTAAAAGACCGGGAATAATCATTCCTGCAATTACTTTAATGTTTGCAGGATCTGGTTTTATTCCAACTCTTAGCTTTCTGCCAGTTTTTTCTTTAAAACTTGATATCAGGCAATACGAGGTTTTCTTTGTCTGGTATGCAGTGTCAGTACTATTTATAAGATTGTTTGCAGGCTGGCTACCAGACAAAATCGGGAAAATAAAAACAGTTGTACCTTCTTTAATTTTGTTTTCTTTTAGCATTTTTTATCTCGGGTTTACGCAGGACAAAACCGATTTAGCGATTTCAGGAATACTGTTTGGTTTTGCGCATGGTTTCTTGTATCCCACTTTATATTCAATTGTTATGGATAACTCTAACTTTAATGAAAGGGGAAAAGTATTTTCGATTTGCAGTGTAGCTTTTACCCTGGGAGGAATGATAGGAGCGTTTTCTTATGGAGTTATTGCAGAACTTTATAATTACTTCTTCATGTACAAACTTATGGGATCAATTTGTTTTATAGGCTTTACTGTATTTATTTTCTACTATAGAAATAGTATCTTAAGATTGAATAAATAAAATAATTTGCAAAAATACATATTAAGTTTATTTTTATTGATTAAAGAAAAATAGTATTTTATATTCCTCAACAACATTTTCTCTTTTAATCAGTTTAATTATCTAATTTATCCCTTTATAAACATCAAACAAAATGGAAAGCGATCTAACTTTACAAAGAATAGGCAAAGTTAAACAACTTATAGAGCTTGGTATTAATCCCTATCCCAATGATTTTAAACCAAGCTGCCTAGCATCGGAATTGATCGAAAAGTATTTAGATACAGATGGAGATGAATTAAAAAGCCTGCAAACCGAATTTGTAGTTGCTGGAAGGGTTATATCTATAAGGGATTTTGGCAAGAGCGCTTTTTTTCACGTTAAAGACAGCAGCGCTAAGATCCAGTGTTTTGTTCAAAAAAATGAAATTGGCGATGAAAAAATCAAGTTTTTCAAAAAATTCATTGATATTGGGGATTTTATTGGTGTTACTGGAAAACTGTTTAAAACTAAAACTGGCGAACTTACGCTAAATACAACTGATTTTGTAATTACAACTAAGTCTTTAAGAACACTTCCTGAAAAATGGCACGGCCTAAAAGATGTTGAACTAAGATACAGGCAGCGTTATTTAGATCTAATTTCAAATGATGATGTTAAACAAATATTTTTAACCAGGTCTAAAATTATTAAGCTGATAAGAAGTTTTATGGACAGCCACGATTATATTGAGGTCGAAACTCCAATCCTCCATCCCATTGCCGGCGGTGCGGCTGCAAAACCATTTAAAACCCACCATAACGCATTAGATATGGAACTCTATTTAAGAATAGCACCTGAGCTATACCTAAAGAGATTAGTAGTGGGAGGCATCGAAAAAGTTTATGAGATTGGAAGAACATTTCGTAATGAGGGTATCTCAACTCAGCATAACCCAGAATTTACAATGATTGAGTTCTATCAGTCTTATTCTACTTATTTTGATCTAATGGATTTTATTGAAAAACTTATTACTTATGTCGCAAATGAAGTTGTTGGCAAACTAGAGTTTGAATATCTGGATACAGAAATAGACATGACTCTGCCGTGGGATAGGATAAATATTTTTGAGTCTTTAAAGCAAACTTTGACAGAGCAAGAGTTGAACGATGAAAGTGCTTTATTTAAAAGAGCCGATTCTTATGGTATTGAGCACAACAATATAAGGGGAAAAGCGCTGCTTGAAATCTTTGAAAGGAATACTGGTGAAAAACTAAATAATCCTACATTTGTTTATGGTTTTCCCCTGGATATATCTCCGCTTGCAAGAAAAAATGATAACGATCCTACAATAGCCGACAGATTTGAGCTCTATATTGCCGGCAAGGAAATAGCTAATGCTTTTTCTGAATTAAATGATCCCCAAGATCAAAGAGAAAGATTTGTAAAACAGATAGAATTAAAATCAAAGGGTGAAGAACAATACCATGAAATGGACGAAGATTATGTTAATTGCCTTGAATATGGAATGCCGCCTACTGCTGGGGCCGGAATTGGAATTGACAGGCTTGTAATGCTGCTGACCAACTCCCCATCTATAAGAGAAGTCTTATTATTTCCACACCTTAGAGCCGAATGAGATACGAATTTTTTATTGGACTTAGATATCTGAAATCAAGAAAGAAGCAGAGTTTTGTGTCTGTGATAGGTTTGATATCGATTGTGGGAGTAATAATTGGAGTAATGTCACTAAACGTTGTTCTTGCCGTAATGAAAGGTTTTGAAGACGAGTTGAGAGATAAAATTCTGGGAGTAAATGCACACATAGTTGTTCTTAATTATAATGGTGCTTTTGATAAGTATGATGAGATTACAAAAAAAATAGCTGAATACAAAGGAGTGGCAGGTGCAAGTCCTTTTGTATATGGACAGGGAATGCTGGTAGCAGGTTCAAATGTTACAGGCGCTGTTATAAGGGGTATTAAACCGGAGTCTGCAGGCTCGGTTATAAATATTTATGAAGCTGTTGGAAAAGGATCTGATTTAAAGCACAAAAAAAAAAGTTTAGAAGAGCTTAAAGAATACGGGAAAAAACTATTAGGAAAGTTAGATAAAAAAACACTTTCGGGTTATCCGCCGATAATAATCGGAAAGGAGCTTGCGGGGTCGCTTGGCGTTATAATTGGTGATGAAATTAACCTTGTTTCACCTTTTGGAAAGATTGGTCCTTTAGGGCATCTGCCAAAAGTAAGGAAATTTGAAATTATAGCGATTTTTGACTACGGGATGTTTGAGTATGATTCATCTATTGCATATGTATCAATTAAGGATGCAATGAAGTTTTTTGATATGAAGAATAAAGTGTCGGGAATTGAACTTAAAACCGATAATGCTTATGATGCCAAATCTCTTGGCAGTGAACTTAAAGACTATTTGGGCTTCCCGTTTTATACAAGAAACTGGCAAGATGTTAACCGAAGTCTTTTTAAAGCGCTTAAGCTTGAAAGAATTGCCATAGGGATATTTCTTGCTTTCATAATACTGGTAGCAGCACTCGATATAATTAGCACTCTTACGATGGTTGTTATGGAAAAAAACAGAGATATTGCAATATTAAAAGCTATGGGTGCATCAAGAAACAGTATTTTGAATATATTTTTAACAGAAGGAATGATAATAGGGATAGTTGGTACTACTATTGGCACTATTTTAGGATATTTAATATGTTATTTACTCAAAACCTCAGATTTTATAAAAAGTTTAATTCCTTTTGATCCCCAGGTCTATTATATTTCGGAATTTCCTGTTAGAATTGAACCGATTTATTTTATTGTAGTGGCGTTTACTAGTTTGATAATTTGTTTGATAGCTACTCTTTATCCTTCATTTGAGGCTTCTAGGAAAGATCCTGTTGAAGCTTTGAGGTATGAATAAGGGAGAATATATCCTTTGATTGAAGTATCGGACTTGTGGAAAATTTATAATACGAATGGATCTAATGTAGAAGCGCTGAGAGGAATCAATCTAAAAGTTGACCAGGGACAGACACTGGCAATCGAAGGGGTTTCAGGTTCTGGGAAAAGCACATTACTACATTTAATGGGAACTCTTGATCATCCTTCGAAAGGTGATATAAAGTATGATGGAGAAAATGTACTGAATAAATCTGATACCGAGCTTGCTAAGTTTAGAAACAATAAGATTGGATTTGTTTTCCAATTCCATTACCTTTTAGCAGAGTTTGATGCGTTGGAAAATGTTATGATGCCGGCACTTATAAATGGTATTAATAAAAACCAGGCTCAAGAACTTGCTTTAAAAGTACTGGACAATGTTGGACTCTCAGACAGGGTTACACACAGACCAGGTGAGCTTTCGGGTGGAGAGCAGCAGAGGGTGGCTATTGCAAGGTCAATAGTTTTAAAACCACGGGTTATATTTGCTGACGAACCAACTGGAAATTTAGACCGAAAAACTGGCTCGTCAATAATTGATTTATTTGTCAAATTAAGCCAAGAGTATAAGGTGTCTATTATTGTAGTGACACACAATTCATATGTATCCTCATGTTTTGATAAAAAAATTAATCTTTTAGACGGAAAGATAGTTTATGAAAACTAAAGCTGTAAAATTATTCTTAATACCCATATTGGTAGTGCTTATAGGTTTATCTTCTTATCCTATAAGTTTAAAATCTTCCGATGGCAATGAAATAATTGAAGTGATTATTTTGGGTAACAGAAGAATTGAAACAGAGCTTATTAAATCCAGCATTACAGTATCTGCTGGAGACATTCTTTCTTCATCTGCTATAAGTAGTGATATTAAAAATATATTTAAGCTGGGATTCTTTGATGATGTTGTTGCAGAGATAGATAAAACTGAAGATGGAATAGTGCTGATTTATAAGCTTAAAGAAAAACCCGTAATAGTTGATATAAGAATTAATGGTAATGATGAGATAAGCACAGAAAATATCACAGCAGCGCTGAGCATTAATGAAGGGCAGATAGTCGAGATTTCCAAATTAAATAACACTATAGAGTCGATTAAGAAACTGTACGCCGAAAGGGGAATAATTCCTACAGAGGTTGATTATTCTATAGAACCCAGGGGTGAGGGGACAATTGAACTTAATATAGATATAAAGGAAGGAAAAAAATCCTATATTAAAGAAATAATAATAGAAGGCAATGATTCAATAAAGAGCGGCGATATAAAAGATAAAATATATTCGAAACCAAAAAGTATTATCTCTTTTATAACCTCCAGGGGTCTTTACAGACCTGAAGAGATAGATAGGGATTCTGACAGAATCAGAGCCGTATATCTTGACCAAGGGTACCTTGATGTAAACGTGAGCAAGCCTGAAAAGGTTTATAGTGAAGAAAAAAAGGGCCATATAATTACCTTTAGAGTTGAAGAAGGGCAGCAATACAGGGTGGGTAGTGTTAGTATAGGCGGAGATCTGATTGCAACAAATGAGGAACTTGTTGATTTATTAAAATTAAAAAAAGGTGAAATATTTAAAAGCAGCTACGTGGCTAACGACATAAACATATTGACAACTTACTATGGAAATAAGGGATATGCTTTTGCAAATGTTGATCCCAGAATTTTTCCTAATAAATCTAGTCTGCAAGTAGATGTGAATTTTACAATTGAAAAGGGAAAAGAGGTATACGTAAGAAGAATAGATATTTCTGGTAATGTAAGAACTAGGGATAAAGTGATAAGAAGAGAGATTCTAATTGAAGAGCAAAGCTTGTACAATGCCAGTCAAATAAGCGCAATTAAGCCTAGAATACTTAGGAGAGGTTATTTTGAAGCAGATATTCAGGTTGACACTGAAAGGGTGCCTGGAGTAGATGATCAAGTAGATATTAATATTAGTGTAAAAGAAAAGCCAACTGGATTTTTCAGTGTAGCAGGAGGGTTTAGCTCGGTTGAAACAGTTTTGTTCTCAGGACAAATTCAGGAATCCAACTTGTTTGGATATGGCAAACTACTTTCTTTGTCTGCACAAATAGGCGGAGTTACACAACTTTTTTCACTAAACTATTCAGATCCGGTATTCATGGACTCGGAATGGAATATGAACTTCAGGATTTTTAAAACAAAAAGAGAATTTAGAGATTTTGATAGAAAATCCTTTGGAGGCGCACTTTCCTTTGGCAGAAGAATTTGGAAACAACTAAGGGCAGAAGTAGGTTACAGGCTTGAAAGCGAGGATATTGGAGATGTTTTTGGCGATGCAAGATTAATTATTACTGAGTCTTCCAGAACCATCAGCGGTTTATCTGTAGGTGCTGTTTGGGATTCAAGAAATAATTTTCTTGACCCCACAAAAGGTTTGATTGCTAGGACATCGATTGAGTATGCAGGACCTTTTGGAGGAGACACTGATTTTATTAAGTACAGGGCTAATCTAAGATATTATTACCCTGTTTGGAAAAGCACTGTTTTTGCTTTTACTGGCAGATATGGGTATTTAAACCTTATGGATGTAGGAAATGATTTAGTTGTGGGTGAGAGGTTTTTTTTAGGGGGTCCTAATTCATTAAGAGGTTTTAAATTTAGAAGAGTCGGAGCAAGGGTGCCAACGGATGATGGGGATTTTGTGATCATTGGAGGTTCCCAGGAATTGCTACTGTCGGCAGAGTACATAGTTCCACTGGTAAAACAAATTAATGTAAAGGGTGTACTCTTTGTTGATATTGGTAATGCATATAATGATGGCGAGAAGATAAGTTTTGATTCTCAGGATATAAGAAGGGATGTGGGGTTTGGATTTAGGTGGTTAT
>SMWS01000136.1 GCA_004356685.1 Deltaproteobacteria bacterium | reverse complement strand
GCTGTGAGCAATGTATGATTTTTCCCTTATATATGTGGGAATAAACCCTAAATTCTCATCATACTCTCCTGGCAATACATTTCCAAAAACAATACCTATTTCATCATCTTCTCTAAAAGCATCAACCATGTGCTTGATCCAGTTTTTTGGCACTATACAGTCGTCATCGGTTATAGCAATCAACTCAGTATTGCAATTTGAAATTCCAATATTTTTTCCCCTTGAATAACCTACTTCATCAGACTTTATATAAGTTACATTGTTATTATTAATGTATTTTTGAATAGAATTTTTTGTGATTTCATCCGTACTTTGATCAACTATAATAACTCGGAATTCTTTATAATCATTTGCAAAAATGGACTCTAAAGCATTACAGAGTATATCACCCCTGTTTCTAGTAGTAATAACAACTGTGATATGAGGAGTATTTAATATATTCAAAAGCTATATAAGTATATATTCGTATATTTTAATCAAATGAATTCCATGCAGCTTGCTGTAAGTTTTTCATTTATTATTAGTATTTCTTAAGTAGATAATTTTGTTGTATACCCAGGAAATTAATGTCCCAAAGATTGATCCTGCAGCAAAACCATATACAAAGCCAATAATACTTCCCACAAAACTTACCTTATAGCCTATAAAGAACTGCCCGAGTAACTCAAGATGAGGACCTATTATTACCTCACCTCCTGGACCAACATGACCCCCTGCGATTATAAGCCAGTTTGTAGCGATGAAGATAATCAGCCCTATGATTAGCCCAAGAATTAGTCCAAAAACTGTAGCATCCAACTTTACAGCTTCAGTCAGTAACCGCTTTTCTTCATCTTCATTTAATTCATTCAATTTTCATTAATCCTTCCTAAATATAATCTAACAGGTCTTTTAGAGATTGGTTTTCCAGTTTCTTTTTTTCCTTGTAAATAACAAATCCTAATGAAAGATTCCTTATATATGCAAATAACCATCCAGATATAAACCCCCAGAGGAAACAATATCCTCCTCCTATAAAAGCGCCTTTTATGGATATATCATATCCAACAAAATAGTTGTTTAGAAGCAGCATGCTCTGCACTATATTTTGGTCACCTTTAAATTCAAGAAATATCGTAGCAAGAAATAAGAAAAGAAAACTTGCTGTTCCTACAGCCACGGCAAATGCAAATTTATCAAGTCTTGAAAAAACTCTTATAATTGCTTTTTCTATCAGACTGCCTGAAGATTTTTTCATAGCAAAAGCTGAAGGGATAAGAGGCTGTGTTGAAGATAAATCAGATAACTGTTTGTCTAATTGTTCATTTTCTTTAATTTCTTCATGATAATCCTGATCAGCATTTACTTTCCAAAGATCGAAGTGTCCCCCCAGGATATTTTTTACAGCGAGCATAGAGGTAAGCATTGAATGATCCTGATTATTATATTTATGCATTCCATTTCTACCGACTAGTTGCAGATTTGAAATTTTTCCTAGAAATTCTTTAATTTGCTCAAGCGCCTTTTTATACTCTTCATCATACACCGGATATGCTTTGGGCATTCTAACAACGGTTCCATCAATAATTTCAGACTTTTTGGCAAATCCAAGCTTCTCTAATTCATTTTTAGCAAGATCAACTAGATTTTCATTGCTCATAGACCAAAATTCATCATTTTCAAAACAGAAATATTCCATTCCAAGGCTGGTCTTTTCAGGGTCTGGAACCATATACGGACTCCAGTTTTTGAAATTCTGTATTCTACCAACTTTTACATTGGGGTCATGTATATATATCCAGTTATCTTCAAAGATTGTTTTTTTGTCAATAATTAGTGAAACCGTTATAAAATCCCTGTAATTAAGTTTATCTCCTGCTTTTAGAATTTCACTTGGTGGCAAAGGCTCTAATTTCGCAATTAGCTCTCTTATAGGCATGCTGCTTATAAAATCGGTGCCGGAGATTCTGGTAGTTGTTCGGTCTTTACAAGTTTCTACAGCTAATACTGCGTCATTATGCCAGTAAATCTTTTCAATACCTGAATTCATATGCACCCTGCATAATCCTTCTTCTACGATTTCCCTTACTTTTTCCCACATCATTCCAGGCCCCAGCTTAGGATAATGAAAAGAATTTATTAGTGTTTTGATAACATTTTTATCGGCAGGAGGTTTTTTAAGTAGCGCATTTTTTAAAGCAGAAAAAAGAGATAAACCTTTTATTCTTTGCGCAGCCCATTCTGAACTTATTTCAGAACAGGGTATACCCCAAACTTTTTCCGTGTAAGTTTTAAAAAAAATCTTATATAATCTGTAACCAAACCTATTTATTATCCATTGCTCAAATGTATTTTCGGGTCTGATCGGAATAACCTGTGCTCTTAAATAGCTTAGAACTATTAAGAGGCTGTTAAATATCCCTAGACCAAATACCGCATTTTTGACTTCAAATGGGTAATTAAAAAATTTTTTCCTGTAATAAATTCGGGACAGTCGGTCTCTCAGTAAAAAATCCTTCCTGAGCACTTCATCCCACATATCCTGCACTACCTTAACTTTTGTAAAAAACCTGTGACCGCCTATATCAAATCTATAACCTTTGTAGTTTACCGTACGAGAAATTCCGCCAACTATATCATCTTTTTCAAATACTTCAGACCTGATTCCGCTCTTATTGAGCTCATAGGCTGCTGTAAGCCCTGCGGGACCTCCGCCAATTATTATTACTTTTTTATCTTCCTTTCTTGTAAGCATCTCTAATTAATTATTATATGAGGAGGGGTTTCAAATTAAACCACAGGTTTATAAACCGAATAAACAAATGCAGGGGGAAAATTATTCCATACAACTTTTGTTTTTTGAACACTCCCAAACATATCGGTTAATTTTTTTCTAAACCTTCTTCCCGAGGGCATAATTAAACTTTGCAAATAAGAAAAGGTTAAAAAAATCGCGCCGGGAACCATAGAATCATATATATTCTGTAATATATTATCCTGAATTTCATCGTTAAAAGAAGCCCATGGCAGACCTGATATTATACAATCACACCTACTGTAACCCCGATTTTTTAAATATATATTTATGTTCTTAGCAGAACCTTCAAAAACCTTAACACTGGGGCACCTCTTTTTTGTTTGTTCTACAAAATAGGAATTCAACTCAATCGCAAAAAAGTCTGCAGATTCATTTTTCTTCTCATAAATTTTTTCTGTAAACACTCCAGTACCAGAACCTATTTCCACAATTGTGCTTCGATTAGAAAGTTGAGCAGTTTCAGTAATAAGATCTGCTAATTGTTCTGATGAAGGGTGAATAGCTCCTGTGGAGTTAGGATTTGAAAGAAATTGTTTAATAAAAAGACACATTTAATATTCTTTTAATACTCTTTAATATTTAATATTTCGTAATTAATAAATCGAACGTGGGATTATACTAAGTTTTAGATCTAAAATCCAAAAACTTTTTCTAAAAATATTTTGGGGTTCACCCCTTGAACAAAAAAAAATGATGATTACCTTAAAATTATCAATTATTATGCAGGAGGTAAAAACAATGTCATTAGGAATTAAACTGTTTGAACCTATAAGAGAATTAAATAGGTTTGATACTTTTTTTAACGATGCTTTTGGTTCTTTGTTAAAAACAGACTTTTATAACGAAGGCAGACTCTCACCAAGTGTAGACGTATATGAAAAAAATGACGAGTACGTGATTAATGCTGAAATCCCGGGACTGAGTAAAGAGGAAATCAAAATAGACGTAAAAGACGGTTCACTCATAATTAGCGGCGAGAAAAAATACGAAGATAAAAATGAAGATGAAAACTATATACGTGTTGAGAGAAGATATGGCAAGTTCGAACGAAGATTTAATTTGCCTGAAAATGTTAATGCCGAATCAGTATCAGCCAGTTATAAAAATGGTGTTCTGCAAGTAACTCTGCCAAAAAATGAAGAAGCAAAACCAAAGCGAATAGACATAAAAGTTAATTGACATACCTGCAGCCATCCTTTTTAAGGATGGCTGCACTATTTTATTATATCCCAAGCACCTTTCTTAAATCTTCATCTTCTATATCGTTTTTGTTCCAGTAATCGATAATCAAAGTTTTGCTTTTAACACCTTTTGTTTTTAGCAATTTAGGATTTGTGCCAAATCCGCTTTTATATTCTTCACTCCATTCTACTATCTCGTATGGAAACCTATTAACAAAGTTTATCTGAATTTTTCTGTCCAGATTTTTATAATTTACTCTATAGGAAACAAGATCTCTTTTTTTATCAATAACTACTTTTTCAGCAAAAGCATTTTCTACTTTTAATTCAAAATGTTTAAGTCTGGATGACAGGAGCGAAGGGATTATTTTTATGTTTCCTACTGGAAGTCTATCGGGAGATATTCTGATTCTTGTCCATAATTCATCCTCCAAAATAGCATCTTCTAACTCAAACTTTGCATCGCCTTCAGATTCAAAATAAGAATAAGAATTGAATTCATATCTGTTTTTTTTATGATTTGCCTGCGTATGCACATTTCCACACCATTCCTGTGATGAAAAGGATAGTTTTAGTGTATTAGGATGAGAGCTTAATTCAACAGGAGTAAAAACTGATGTCATGATCGAGTAGGGATAAATGCCTGTAATAAATTTTCTGACAAAATTTAATTTTAGAATTTTCACCGCATCTTCAGGATCTTTCTGTGGGTTATCCAATTTGACCTGCTTTGATTTAGAAAAGTCTTCTGTAACAAAAATTAATACTGCATGTCCTTTTCTGATTTCTCCATATCTCGCTTGCTCCATCTCATAGCTTGTAATTTCAGCCTTGCCTTGATACCAGTAATCTCCAAACGTTTTATGATCTGTGTTATTTATTTTATCACTTGGATAACCCAAACTACAAAAAGCTAAAAATAGCGACAAAGAAATGAAGACTGTTCTCATTTATTTTTCCTTACAATTTGATTTTCTATTAATATAAATATGATAACTAAAAATTATGAGAGATTATAATTTAAGTCTTAAACCTTTAGGAACAAACACTTTTTCAAGTAGTCCAAAAAGCCACTGAACCAAAAGCGCTAGTAGAGCCGCGGGTACTGCGCCCTCAAGAATTAAACCCATATTGTCCAAGCGAATTCCCGTAAAGATAGGCTGACCATATCCTCCCGCACCAATAAGCGCAGCGAGGGTTGCTGTTCCTACATTAATAACCGCAGAAGTTTTTATCCCGGACAATATCGATCTTGAAGCAATTGGGATTTCAATTAGAGTTAGCCTGGCGGTGCTTGGAAGACCGATAGCTACGGCAGACTCTTTAATTTGTACGGGCACATCCTTAAGACCACTATAGGTGTTTCGTACTATTGGCAAAAGACTATAAAGAAAAAGGGCTACTATTGCTGGAGCTAAACCAATTCCCAGCAGTGGAATCATAAATACTAAAAGCGCTATTGATGGAATAGTTTGTATGATGCCCACAACACCTAATATAAATTTTCCTATTTTCTCATACTTATAAGAAATTATTCCAAGCGGGATAGCAATAATTATTGCAAAAGTGAGGGAAATAAAAACTAAAACCAGGTGATCTAATGTATTTTTAGAGAATCTGGAAAAAACTGAAACTTGTACAGGATTTGTTTTAATTGAGAGGGCACTTTTTAAATATTGTGATGCAACATTACTCTCGCTGATTCCTTTTATTTTTACATCAGAATTCATTTTTATCATTTTTACTTCTGTAATTTTATTTTCCAGTTCAAGAATTGTGCTTATTACTTTTGGATATTTTTTTTTAATATCTTTGCGATAAAGAACAACGGCAAAATACTGCGGAAAGTGGTTTAGATCGTCTTCTAGAGTTGCAAGGCTGTAATAGTCTATTTCGGCATCTGTGGAATACAGATCTATAACATCAATACTTCCGCTCTCAAGCCCCCTGTATGCCAAATCGTGGTCTAGTCCCTTTACATTTTTATGAGATAAATTATAAATCTTTTTAAGGCTTGGCCATCCGTCGGCTCTATCCATAAATTCATTTGAAAAACCAAATCTCAAATCAGGATATCTCCTAAGATCAGAAATATTAGCAACTTTTAGTTTGGAAGCCAGATTCTTTTTCATGCCTATAATATAAGTATTGTTAAAACCCAGTGGCCTGCTCATACCTATATTATATTTTTGCAGTTCTTCACTTAGTTCTTCTAAATCGTCTATTATTTTATCACTAAATATCTCTTGTATTAATGTCCCAGAGTATTCAGGATAAATATCTAATTCGCCTTTTTTAAGGGAGTTCCATAAGACTCTTGTTCCTCCAAGCCCGCTTAGATACTTAACTTGCAGACCCTGCTGTTGGACAATCTGTTTTATTATTTCGCCAAGTATTACTGACTCAGTAAATGTTTTTGAACCAACAACAATTTCTTTAGATGATGAAACATTAGAAATGCTCAAAAAAAGAAATAGGATCCCTACAGTTATTGATGTTCTTTTCATAACATTAAAATATTTCTATTCTAAAAATGTTTCCTTTGTGCGCTTATAAACTTAGTCACAAAACTGTTTGAAGGATATTCTACGAACTGTTTCAAAGTCCCTTCTTGCACAACTGAGCCATCTTTAATAAGTACGATCTTGTCTCCAAAGAAATCAGCCTCATTTATATCGTGAGTAACTAAAATCACTGTTTTATTTAATGTGCTAAATATTTGTTTTAAATCATTTTGAAGATCATAGCGTATTAAAGGGTCAAGCGCTGCAAGTGGTTCATCCATAAGAAGAATGTCTGGATTGAGCATCAATGCTCTCATTAGGCTTACCCTTTGCCTCTGACCCCCTGAAATTTGCACGGGGAATCTGTTCAACGCTTCAGAAGGGAATTTCGTCAATTCACACAGTTCACCAAGTCTTTCCGATATACTTTGTTTTCCCCACCCTAGATAACTTGCTAATATCGATACATTCTCATACGCCGTTAAATGAGGAAACAGTCCTCCATCCTGAATTACGTATCCTATCTTTGTTCTTAAAGAAAATATATCGTAGTCATTAATATTTTGGTTATTTATTATGACACTGCCTTTTTCAGGCCGGACTAAACCGTTAATTAATTTAAGCGTTGTAGACTTGCCGCAGCCACTTGGGCCAATTAAAACTGTGGTGGAACCTGATTGCACTAGTAGGCTCAGGTCATCAATTACGATGCTGCTTCCATAACACTTTGTTATATTCTTAAGAGTTATCACAACTTTTATAGTAGTATTATTATTATTTTAATTAATGAGACTGAATAGGGATGTGGATTAGGTTACTTTTAACTCAGAAAGAGTTGTGAAATTGATACCTGCTAATCATCTTTAATCTTTGTCTGCAGATCTTAACTTTTTCACCATAAAACTCTTTATCAATATCTATGTCAGAATATTCATATGCTTTTTCATAATTTTTTAGTGCCTGATTATAGTTATGAATCTGAAGGTTTAGGTTTCCTAAAGTTGAATACAATAAATGGTTATCAATTAATTGATTAATATTTCTGATGCTTTTTATGCTTTCAATTCCCTCTCTAGCTCCTCTTACTTTTGAAACAACCCCAGCTCTTTGAAGTTCAACATAAGGAGATTCATTTATGCTTAAATAATTATTGTAAAGTGAGAGTATTTTATTCCAGTCGGTTTGTTTATATGATTTTGCCAGGCAATGTACGGCTGAAATCGCAGATTCCAAATGATAAATTGTAACATTTTTTCCATCTGCAGATTTGCCCAGATGAAATAGCCCTTTATTTATTAATTCTACATCCCATTTTGATCTGTCCTGTTCTCTTAGAGAAATTATTTCCCCTTCTTTAGAAAAAATAGTGTCCTGCCTAGATAGATTAAAATAAAGATATGCCAGAAATGCATGAATTACATGTTTATTAACAAAGCGAATTTCGGCAAATAGTTCAAAAAGTCTTACTGCTTTTAAGATGAAAAGTTTCTTAACACCCTGTTCTATATCACAGGAGTAATTAATTTTATTAAATAAATCGTAAAACAATTCGGTCAGTACACCTATTTCATTATCTAGATTTTCTAAATTCTCTATATCTAGAAAAGAAATTTCTACAGACAGGATTTCCTTTGTTTTACCAAGTACAATGGGCATGGCGCTCTTATCGACAGATAACAACTTGGAAATATTAGCTGTATCAATTTTAAATATATACTCAAATAGAAATGCTAATTTAAGCTCATTTGAACCAAGAACCTTACAACAATTTAGTATGTTTGTAGCATTCTTATCGTTCAGCAATTTTTTTTCTAGACTACTAACCGCTAATTCATCTTTATTGTTCATAACCATTATTTTGTTTTAATAATTAATCATAAAGCGCTTAAATATTGCAGACTAAATCTATTATTATCATCTACCCAAGCTCTTTCAACTTTAAAATAATCGCGAATGAGATTCTCAAACTCAGATAGAGTATATTTATATGAATACTCAGTAACTATCGATTCGTCTTTTTCAAAATGGATTCTCGTACCATTAAGAGAAACATCTTGTTTCGTGAGGCTTATCAAATGCATTTCTATCCTTCCCTCATATTCGTTATAAATCGCATTGTGCTGCCAATTGTTTATCTCAAAATTAGAACCTACTTCGGAGTTTAATCTATGAAGCATGTTTAAGTTAAACTTTGCCGTGACACCTTTTGAATCATTGTAAGCATTCTCTAATATTTCTTTTTCTTTCTTTAGATCGACCCCGATAAGAAGCCCACTGCCCTTTCCACTGCGCCTGGCAATCATAGCCAGAAATTTTTTTGCATAATGCGGATGAAAGTTTCCAATTGTAGATCCTGGATAAAAAATTACTATTTTTTCCCAGGAAAAATCAAAGTCTGGGAATTCAAACGGCTTTGTATAATCAACACACAAAGGAATGATTCTCAAATCAGGGAAATCCCTTGAAAGTGTGCTGCTGGTTTCAATCAAATGGTTGTATGATATATCAAGGGGAACATAGGCACAAAGTTCATTAAGACCATTAAGCAATAATCTTATCTTCATACTGCTGCCGCTTCCAAGCTCAACAAGCAAGCAGTTCTTTCCAATATGGCTGGATATATCTTCTATATTGGTTTTTATAATACCGATTTCTGTCCGCGTGGGATAGTATTCGGGAAGTTTAGAAATTTCATCAAACAGCTCTGAGCCCTTCTTGTCATAAAAAAGCTTACATGGAAGTTCTTTTTGCTTCTTTTTTAGACCTTCTAAGACTTCTTCTAATAACTGTTCATCATTAGGATCATGAGTATTTAGTTTGAGAACTTTTTCATTCATCTTTCATCTCTAGCAAGCCTAATACCCATGAATTGCCATCTTGAATCCGGAGGGAAGAAATTCCTGTATGTTTTCCTAATATGTGAGATTGAAGTTGCACAGGATCCTCCGCGCAGCACCATCTG
>SMWS01000135.1 GCA_004356685.1 Deltaproteobacteria bacterium | reverse complement strand
AGAATATCTGGAACATAAATTCCCTTTTAAAAATGTAAAACCAAAGTTTTTTGAAAAGGCTCAAAATGTAATAAAAAGGCGTTATAAACTAAAAGCTTTAGAGTTTACCAAGACTAAAGATGTTATGCCTTATGTTGACGAAATGTTCGATTTATTTAATAAAACTTACTCTTCTTTATCTTCTTTTGTCGAAATTACAGATGCACAAAAAGAATATTTTAAAAAGAAATTTATAAGCTTTGTTAATCCTGAATATTTAAAATTTGTTCTAAATAAAAACAATGATTTAATCGCTTTTGCAATTGTCATGCCTTCGTTTGCCAAAACATTACAAGAAATGAATGGGAAAGTTTTTCCTTTTGGGTTTTTGAAACTGTTAAAAACAAAAAAACATAACAAAGATATTATTTTTTACCTATAGGTGTACACCCTGATTATCAAAACAAAGGTATTCATGCAATTATTTTTAGTTTATACTACCATATATTTACTGCAAAAGGAATACAGAATTGCTTTGGAACTCCAGAATTGGCAGATAACATAGCAATACAGCAAATCTGGAAAAACTTTAAACCTGAAATATATAATAGACGTTGTACTTTTAGAAAAGAAATACAATAAAAAACCATCCTCCCGATAGCTATCGGGATTGAATGGCCTTTAGCTTTATTATGTTTTTGTCACTCACCTAATTCTGCAACAACAGCGGCAGATAATCTTTTATAAGTTCCGTTTTCTAATCGTTCTCTAATTGCAGAAAATGCAACAAGAGTTTCTTCTACATCTTCTAAGGTATGTGTGGCAGTAGGAATCATTCTTAACAAAATCACGCCTTTAGGTACAACAGGATAGACTACAATAGAGCAGAAAACACCGTGATTTTCTCTTAAATCTCTTACCAATGCCATGGCTTCAGGAACGCTTCCTTGTAAAAACACAGGAGTCACACAACTTTGTGTTGTACCAATATCAAAACCTCGTTTTTTTAATCCAGATTGCAATGCATTTGCAATTTTCCAAAGACTTTCTTTTAATTCTGGCATTGTACGTAACATATCCAAACGCTTTAATGCACCAACTACAAGCTGCATTTGCAGCGATTTTGCAAACATTTGTGAACGTAAATTATATTTTAAGTAATCGATTATTTCTTTATCGGCTGCTATAAATGCGCCAGTTCCTGCCATAGCTTTTGCAAAAGTTGCAAAATAGACATCAATATCATCTTGTACACCTTGTTCTTCACCAGCACCTGCTCCGGTTTTTCCTAAAGTACCAAAACCATGAGCATCATCTACAAGCAATCTGAAATTATAATCCTTTTTAAGGGCAACAATTTCTTTTATTTTTCCTTGTTCTCCTCGCATTCCAAAAACGCCTTCGGTAATCACTAAAATTCCACCTCCAGTATGTTCGGCCATTTTAGTTGCTCTCTCCAGGTTTTTCTCTAAACTCTCAATATCATTATGTCTATAGGTAAATCGTTTTCCCATGTGTAAACGAACACCGTCAATAATACAAGCGTGTGCATCTACATCGTAAACAATAATATCATTTTTAGTAACCAATGCATCAATTGTGGAAACCATGCCTTGGTAACCAAAATTCAATAAATAAGATGCTTCTTTACTAACAAATTCGGCTAATTCATCTTGTAATTGTTCATGAAGCGTGGTGTGCCCAGACATCATACGAGCTCCCATTGGATATGCAGAACCATATTCAATACCTGCTTCAGCATCAACTTTACGAATTTCAGGATGGTTCGCTAATCCTAAATAATCGTTAATACTCCAGGTTATTACATCTTTTCCTTGAAATTTCATTCGGTTAGAAATCTGCCCTTCAAGTTTAGGAAATACAAAATAGCCTTCAGCATGAGAAGCCCATTTTCCTAATGGTCCTTTGTCTCTGTAAATTTTTTCGAATAAATCTCTCATCTATTAAGTTGTTGTTAGTTAGTTGTCGCAAATTTAATCAATTAAATTTTAGCTATACAAAAATTTTATTCTTTGAGTATGAACAAAATATTATTGCAAAAAAATTCTGTAATGTCTTTACGTAAAGATATTACAGATTTTTACTTTATAATTACAGTTAGTTAATATGCTGAATTGTGTTTACAGCAGCTTCATTTTTACTGTCAAAAAAGCCTTGTTCTTCCATCCATTTATCATTAAAGATTTTAGTCATATAACGCGATCCATGATCAGGAAAGATAATAACAATTTTATCTCCTTTCTTAAATTCCCCATCTTCATTTAGTTGCTTTACTGCTTGCAAAGCCGCACCACTTGTGTAGCCTACAAATAAGCCTTCGGTTTTTGCCAATTCTCTTGCAGTATGTGCACTTTCCTCGTCTGAAACTTTAATAAATTTATCAATAAGGTCGAAATCGGTTGCTGTTGGTATTATGTTTTTACCTAAACCTTCTATTCTATATGGATAAATTTCGTTAGCATCAAACTCTCGGGTTTCATGGTATTTTTGTAATACCGAACCATAAGCGTCAACTCCAATAATTTTTATATCTGGATTTTGTTCTTTTAAATATTTAGCTATACCTGAAATAGTACCTCCTGTGCCACTACATGCGACTAAATGTGTAATTTGTCCTTCGGTTTGCGACCAAATTTCTGGTCCAGTCGTTTTATAATGTGCTTCTATATTTAATGCATTAAAATACTGATTAATAAAGACTGAACCTTTTATTTCTTCATGCAAACGTTTTGCAACTTGATAGTAAGATCTCGGGTCGTCGGCACTAACATGTGCAGGACAAACATAAACCTTAGCTCCCATTGTTTTAAGCATATCAATCTTATCTGCTGAAGATTTTGAGGATACAGCTAAAATACATTCATAGCCTTTAATAATGCTTACCATTGCAATACTAAAACCAGTATTACCAGAAGTAGTTTCTATAATAGTATCACCAGGAGAAAGGATTCCTTTTTTCTCGGCTTCTTCAATAATATAAAGCGCTATTCTGTCTTTTGTGGAGTGACCAGGATTAAAGGCTTCTACTTTTGCTAAATATTCGCCTTCAAAATCTGAAGTAATTGTATTTAATTTAATAAGCGGTGTATTTCCTATAAGGTCTAACACGTTATCAAATACTTGTTTGCTTTTATTCATAAACATTATTTATGAGCTACTAATTTATCAAATGTAGCTTAAACTTGGCAAAAATAAGAGATTTTTTTTAAACTACTTATTAATACCTTCCAAATCTAGTAAAAACGCATATTCTAATGCATCCTCTTTTAAAGATTCAAAACGTCCGGAAGCTCCACCATGACCAGCTTCCATATTAGTTTTCAGCAACAAAACATTGTTGTCTTTTTTTAATGTCCGTAATTTTGCCGTCCATTTTGCCGGTTCCCAATATTGTACCTGCGAATCGTGTAAACCTGTTGTAATTAATAAATTTGGATAGTCTTTTTCTTCAACATTGTCATATGGAGAGTATGACTTGATATAATCGTAATATGCTGCCTTGTTAGGGTTTCCCCATTCATCATATTCTCCTGTGGTTAGAGGAATACTGTCGTCTAACATCGTCGTTATTACATCTACAAAAGGCACCTGAGTTACAATACCATTATAAAGTTCTGGTGCTAAATTAACGATGACTCCCATTAGCAATCCTCCAGCACTTCCTCCCATTGCATAAAGATGTTTAGAAGAAGTGTAACCTTTCTCAATTAAAAATTTTGAACAGGCAATAAAATCGGTAAATGTGTGTTTTTTATGAAATAGTTTTCCATTATCGTACCATTGTCGCCCAAGATATTCTCCTCCTCTTATATGTGCAATGGCAAAAACAAATCCTCTATCTAACAAACTTAATCTAATTGTTGAAAAATAAGGGTCTATGGTAGAGCCATACGAACCATAAGCATAAAGTAACAAAGGTGTTTCTTTGCTTTTTTTAGTATCTCGATGATGCACTAAAGAGATTGGAATTTTGGTACCGTCTTGAGCAGTTGCCCAAATACGCTCTGAAACATAGTTTTCTTTTTTAAACTTTCCTCCTAAAACTTCCTGTTCCTTTTTAATTTCTTTAGTTTTTGTAAGCATATCAAAGTCAATAATGGATGATGGTGTCGTTAACGAATTATAGCCATAACGCAGTATTGTAGTATCAAAATCAATATTTGTTGATGTATAAGCTGTATAAGTTTCGTTATCGAATGGTAAATAATACTCTTCTGAATTATCCCAAGGTTTAATTCTAATTTCGTTCAGTCCATTACATCTTTCGCTAATTACCAAAAAGTGCTTAAAGATGTCAATGCCCTCTAACAGCACATCTTCACGATGTGAAATTATTTCTTTCCAGTTTGAAATTTCAGTAGCATCTTCACTGGTTTTCATGAGTTTAAAATTGGTAGCTTTATCGGCATTTGTAACGATATAAAAATCGTTTTCAAAATGGTTAATACTGTATTCTAAACCTCTTACTCTAGGCTGAAATATTTTAAACTCACCATCAGGATTATTTGCATTTAATATTTGATATTCGGTTGTAAGTGTGCTATAACTTGCAATAACAATATATTTTTTGGATTTGGTTTTATAGACCGAAACTCCAAATGAGTCATCTT
The DNA here is from genome assembly GCA_004356685.1 of Deltaproteobacteria bacterium. Lineage (GTDB taxonomy): Bacteria > Desulfobacterota_D > UBA1144 > Nemesobacterales > N074bin48 > N074bin48. Next base: position 479 of record SMWS01000135.1, on the reverse strand, counting down.
CTTCAGTAAAAATTAATACATCATTCTTTACAGTGTCACCAAGTTTGTGTTTGTATATTTTATCCGAGCGTAAAGTTTGCACATTATTTGATGTATAAAACAAGGTTTTATTATCGTTTGCCCAAGTTGCATTTCCAGTAGTATTGGTTATGGAATCGTTATAAACCTCGCCAGTAACCAAATTTTTTATCCTAATTGTATATTGTCTTCTACTTACAGTATCAATTCCAAAGGAAACCTTTGTATTATCCGGACTTATACTAATACCAACAAGTTTAAAGTAAGCTTGGTCTTTAGCCATTTTGTTACAATCGAATAAAATTTCTTCTTTTGCTTTTAAAGTTTCCTTTTTTCTTATGTAAATGGGATAATCTTTGCCTTTCTCGAACTTAACAATATACCAATAACCATTGTATTTGTAAGGTACAGACTCGTCATCTTCCTTAATTCGAGATTTCATTTCTTTAAACAAATCGGTT
>SMWS01000011.1 GCA_004356685.1 Deltaproteobacteria bacterium | reverse complement strand
CGCAGTTAAATATCAGATAATAATAATGTATATGATTGCTTTTTCGGTAATGCTTTCTTCATATATTATTATTAATCTTAGATTTAAAAGCTATTTTACAAAATATCATCAGTTTAGATAACTATTTATTTTATTATTATCAAATTATCTATTTAAATCTTTAGGTATTTATATATAATAGGTTTATGGCCTTATAATAACAAGAGGTTTAATAATTAGGAGATATTAAAATGGGATGTTGTTTTAAGGCAATAGGTGATGAACGAAGAAGAAAAATACTAACAATATTAGGTAAGGGTAGCGCTACTGCAGGTAACATTGCTAATAAATTCAAAATATCCCAGCCCACTATCTCCAATCACCTGAAAATACTTAGGGAAGCGGGATTAATAAAAGAAAAAAAAGTTGCACAAAACAGAATCTATTCTCTTAATAAGGATAGACTGAAAAAAGTGATTTCAACCTTAAGCGAAATAATAGAAAAGTGACTGAACAAAGAGCGGTTTTAAGACAGGCATCTTCTAGGGAAATACCTATTCTGTTAGGATTTATAAAGTCCTACTATAATCTTGAATCAATCGTCTTTTTTGAAGACAAAGTACATAAGGCATTAATTGAGTTAATCAATTCTAATAACATTGGACGCGTATGGCTTATTTATTTAAACAATAAACCTATAGGTTATATTGTATTATGCTTTAGTTATTCACTAGTATCCTTTGGGCAAGACGGCATGATAGACGAATTCTATATTGATGATGAATACAGGAAGGAAGGAATTGGTACACAGATATTAAATATAGTAATGAAAAATTCTAAAAGACTAGGTCTTAATTGCCTTTATCTGGAAATCAGCAAGAATAATATTGCAGCTCAAACGTTATACGAAAAACTAAACTTTAAAGTCAGAGACAACTATTTTCTCATGAAATTAGACTTATAATCAATATCAACTAAGCCTAAACTTTCTCCAGTATCTTGTAAGACCCCCTACATTCATATAAAAAGGGTCTGAAAGTTCATAAGATTTATAATCATCTTCACTTACATTTGCTGTTTTCAGAATATTACTGCAATAATCTTCGAATTCAGGAATAATTTCTTCGTCAGTTTTGCCCTCTTTAACTCTAATTCCAATCCAGTCTGTCCATTCTAACAATGTGTTTTCAAGTTCTTCGAAATGACTTTTCAAGTCTATAATCCCATCCTGCCCTCCAAAATGCGTTGGGAATACGGTAGATGGGTTTATATCTTTTATTTTTTGTATAGACTGCTGCCAAAGTTCTATATTAATATCAGGCGGTGGTGTTGGAGGAAGTATCGGGCCCAGATTAATCCTGTTTCCTGTAACATCCCCAGTAATCATAATATCATCAATTTGATAAGCATGATGATGAGATGCATGTCCCGGGGTTTCTATTGCTTTCACTTTTACATCACCAATAGTTATTACTTCCTGATCCTCAATTGCATACACTAGGTTTTCATCCACATTTTCAACATTTCCCCAAAGCCTTTCCATGTCATCTCCATAGATCATAGCTGCTGATTTCATCAGTTTTTCAGGATCTATTATATGCGGAGCACCTCTTTTATGTACATAAATTTTTGCGCCGCGTTTTGCAAATTGCCATGCAGAACCAGAATGGTCTAAATGTATATGCGTGACAAAAACGTGTTTAATATCCGATACCTGATAGCCGTTATCATTTAACTCTTTTTCGAGATTACTAAAAACTGAATCCGGGCCTGTTTCTATTAATATTGGCCCATCACTTGTATTTATTAAATGACATGCAATTACATTTGGGTTAAAGAAATTTATATCTAATACTTTTAGATCCATAATTAATCCTCGTTACAAAAATTTTGTCTTAAAATAACCGAGTAAATATCATAAAACAAATTACAGTATATATTATTTATGTATAATATATTAAAAAAATCTGGAGACCCATATGATAAAACAAGACAGACTCACTGATTACACAATGGATTTAATAACAATCGACAGTCCTTCTAAACAGGAAAAAGAAGTGGCAATGAAACTGAAGTATGATATGGAACAAATTGGAGCACAATGCTCATTCGACAGTGCTGATGAAAAAGTAGGTGGGAATGTTGGCAATTTAACTGTAAAAGTAAAGGGTAATACTGATGCCCCACCCTTTTTCTTTTCTTCTCATATGGATACTGTAAGCCCTGGCATTGGTATTAAACCTCATATTAAAGAAGGAATCATGAGAAGCGACGGGACAACAATACTTGGCAGTGATGATAAAAGTGGAATTGCAATTATAGTAGAGGTAATTAAATCACTAAAAGAAAATAATATTCCTCATGGAGATATCGAAGTAGCATTTACTATATGTGAAGAAATTGGTCTTCTTGGAGCAAAATACTATGATATTAATAACATATCAGCCAAACACGGAATAGTACTGGACAGCAGTACACCGGACAGATTGGTACTTAGATGCCCATCCGCAGAAGAGTTGAATTTTACTGTGCACGGCATAGAAGCACACGCCGGGCTTTGCCCTCAAGACGGAATAAGCGCTATTAAGGTTGCCTCTGATGCAATTTCTACTATGACCTTTGGAAGGATAGATCATGAAACTACTTCAAACATTGGAATCATTAAAGGTGGAATAGCTACAAATATAGTTACAGGCAAAGTAGAAGTTGTGGGCGAGGTAAGAAGCCATGACGAGCAAAAACTAAAATCTCAGGTGTATCATATGACTGAATGTTTTATGAACTCTGCTAAAAAATATAAAATTGTTTTAGATGGGAAACAACTGGAAGCTAAAGTTGAGGTTAGAACCGAGCGTAGTTATGACAGGATGGATGTAGGAGACGATTCATTTATTACTAAGCTTGTTTTAAAAGCAGTACAGAACCTTAGACATAAAGTTAAATTACACACGACAGGCGGTGGATGTGATGCCAATTATTTTAATAAGTTTGGTCTAAGTTGTGCAAATCTTGGAACAGGGATGTATGAGCTTCATACCGTTAATGAATACCTTGTTTTAGAAGAGCAGCAGAGATGTGCAAAGATTATGCTAGAAACCGTTAAATTAAATGCAGTTAATTAAATGAAAACTAAGAAAGCGCTGATTTTAGTAGACCACGGCAGCAAAGTAGATAAAGCTAATAAACTGCTAATTGAAATAGTAAATCTATTAAAAAAGAAACAAAATACCGGTTTTGACTTTATTACACACTGTCATATGGAACTTTCTCGCCCTACTATAGAAGATGCATTTGAACAAGCTGTTAACAGTGGAGCAACGGAGGTTATTGTACACCCGTATTTCCTGGCTCCAGGTAGGCACTCAAAAACTGATATTCCAAATATGGTTAATAAAGCAGCATCAAAATATCCCAATATTAAATATAGGGTGACTGAACCATTAGGAGTACATGACAAAATTTTAGAAGTAGTACTAGAACGTGCCGAATCTTTAGAATAATATTATTTGATCGTAATTTAGAACAATTTTATTTATACTTCTATATCCTGATCTATACTAAGGATCTAAGTTTACTAACATAATAATGAAAAAATATAAATATATATTCTTCGATCTTTTTGATACTCTAATTGATTTTGATCATTCGAAACTTCCTCGAATAAGTGTAGATGGTGAAAAGCACAATTCTACTAGTGGGTTAGTTTATGAAGTATTCAATAATTACTATCCTGATGTTTCATTTGATACTTTTTATAAACCTTTTATGGAGACTTTTTTTAAATTTCAGGAAATTAAGAAAAAAGATAACAAGGAATATCCTAATCAGCATAGATTTAAAATATTACTAGAGAAATTGAACCTTAATTATAAAGATAATCAAGATGAAATGTTGAACAATATGACAGAGGTTCATATGACTGGCCTTGCTTCTGCCACTTCTTTTCCTCAAGATAATAAGAAAACACTGGATTATTTAAAACAAAAGGGGTATCGCTTCGCTCTAATCTCCAATTTTGACTATGCGCCCACTGCTTACAGACTATTAGATCAATATGGATTAACTCAATATTTTAATAATATTTATATTTCAATTGAAGTTGGTTGGAGAAAACCACATAAGAATATATTTCAGATTGCCTTAGATGAGTGCAAAATTACTAATGAAGATGTAATTCATGTTGGTGATAATTTTGATGCAGATGTTGTTGGTTCATATAATCTTGGAATAGACAGCATCTGGTTAAACAGAAAGGAAGAAGAATTAAATCACGATACCGCCTCACCTAACTATATAATCTCTAAGCTGCCTGAGTTAACCAGCTTATTCTGAATATAATATTAACAGACGTGATTGGATAGCATTATTACAAAGGGATATTATTGTAGTCATCTAGTAGTAGTTATATATTAATTGTAAACATATTTTAAAGCCCAAATAACTGCATGCATTTGATGTTGCGTTACATCAATTCTGAGCACTGGCCTATTCTTATAGTTCATAACACCACCTATAGCCTTATCATTTTTAGTTGGATTATTTAGCAAGAATAAATTCTCAGATTGCAAAGGCCCACCCACCTGCCAGGTTGTAAGTTTATATAGAGCCCTATCAATAGTATATTCAAGATCACTGATGACATTTTTCATTTTTTCATCCCTAGCAATCAACAAGGCCGGAATAATACCCTCATACACATAAGCTGTATTAGCTGTTCTGTATAATGTTTTATGAATATTGATCATCCACCATGCAAGAGACAGAATATACTGCCTGTAAAATTCCGAGTCTTTCCATCCCGCATCCTGATACTCCCAAAACGCCATACAACTCCACTGGAAAAACCCCTTTGTTTTTGGAGAATCATAATTATAAATCCACTGATCATATGTATAATATTTTGCCATTATAATTGCCGATTCCTCAATAATTGGTATTAGTTCAGCATGACCTAAATACTTAGCGGCTTTTATAAATGCAAGAAGAGTTTCGCCATCTGAATACGGATCAAATTTAGTAACATGAGTCCGGCTTTTTAAGCTATAGTGACTTGAAAAATGTTTGTTATCTAAACGAATTGATTTCAGATGATTTAGATAACCATTTAGATATTTATTTAATTTTTGCTTATATTCACTGTTTAGTGTGATAATTCCTTTTTTCTCTAAAGTTAAATAATCAATTAGAGCAAGTGAAACAATCGCTATTGTATTAGTGTTTGATATATTATCTCGGGGATAAGATATAACCAGATTTCCCTGCTTTGAACCCGTGATTGTGTTATTTATAAAAAATCCCAAAGCTTT
>SMWS01000134.1 GCA_004356685.1 Deltaproteobacteria bacterium | reverse complement strand
GTACCCCTGTCCATGTGTTCAGATATCCGATTAATTGATCAATGTTCCATTCTGCCTCCATTGAAAACTGTGGGGCAGGCCGTTTGTTGAATGGAAAGTCCAGCTCTGTATATTTATTTTCTACGTGCTTTCTTTGCTCAGGCCAGTAACTGTAGATTATATCAAAGTAAAACTTATCGATCAGGCCGTCTATCTCTTTATTTACTCTGAATAAATTATATGTCCAGACTGCAATAATCCCACCGGGCTTCAAAACCCTTTTAACTTCTTTATAAAATTTATTTAAGGTAAGCCAGTGAAGTGACTGAGCACATGTGACAAGATCTACCGAATTATCTTTAAAGCCAGAAGTCTCTTCTGAAATAACTTTATAATTAATATTTTGTTTTTTAATCGCATTCTTAATTTGCCCTTCACTGACATCTGTTCCAGTTACCTTATCAAAGTAATTAGACAAAGCGGCAGTTGCCTGCCCTGTACCACAGCCACAGTCCCAGGCTAGATCATTTGCAGGTGCTATATCTGCAAGAAAATCAAAAAGCTCTTTTGGATAAACCGGCCTATATTTTTTATAGTCGTTTGATCTTACATTAAAGTATTCTGTCATTTTTATTGTTTATTTAAACATATGCAATTCTAACACACTTATAGACCTAGGGTCAGGATACATTGCTATATATTGTATTTACAATACCATTTTAATAATAATATATTTCACTTGTAATTTAGTATAAAAATAAATTATGATTAAATAATGGGAAAACAAGAAGGATCTGCAGTAGCAGGAATCTTTTGGTCTCAATCACCGGTTGTTGCCATTACAAGCGCTTGGGACGGCAAAATAAACGGGCAAATTGCAGTAACTGTAGTCACATCTTCAGTGGTGCATACCATACCACGCTTAATTGTAGGAATCTGGAAGGGAAACTACACGCATGAGTTCATATATAACAGTAAAAAACTTTGTATCCATCTTTTAAGAAGAGATCAGCTCGAGCTTGTAAAAAACTTTGGTTTTTACACCGGCAGAGAAAGAAAAAAGTTTAAGGACATTGCATACGAAACTGATGTTACAGGATGTCCGATTCTTTTGGATTGTCATTCTTATGTAGAATGCGAAGTAATTAATGCCATGGACGGCGGTGATATGACTCCTTTTCTAGTAAGTGTTGTAAATGGCGGCGTGAAGAGTAGTGAACAGTGGCTTACACTTGATTACTTTTATAACTACGCCCCGCCACAGTGGATAGAGGAATACAGCCATAAATTATCCAAATCAGTGGAAGCTTCTCTACAATGCATACATAATATTGATTACAAATCCTGGCAGCCAGACAAAGATAGTGGGTAAGCTATTTTATAGCAAACTATTCTCTCTGAAGCTGTAATAAGAATTACTACCTATTATTAAATGATCCAAAATCCTTAAATTGATTAATTCTGATGCTTTTACCATCTCACTAGTAAGCGCTTTATCCTCCTCCGAAGGTTCAGCATGCCCGCTTGGATGATTATGAATGAGTATTATTCCTGATGCTTTTTTATAAAGGGCTCTTTCCAGCACTTTTCGTGGATGTAAGACTACTTGATCGATAGTACCCTCCTGAATAATTTCATATTCCATTACCTCATTTTTAGTATTTACGAATATGCATATAAAGACTTCGTCTTTTATTCCCGAGAGTTTAACCTTTGCAAAATCTACAACATAACTAGGAGAACTAAGTACATCCCTTTTTATCATATTTTCTTCAAAATACTTTATTAAAATTTCCTTTATTAAAAGTATGAATGTATATGAAGCACTACCTATACCCTCTATTTTCTCAAGCTCCTCTCTACTGCAATCTAAAATTCCGCGCAGACCCCCAAACTTTTTACTGAGTTTTTTAGCAATAGGTTTTACATCCTTCCTTGGAATCGCATAAGTAAGTAGTAATTCTATTAGCTCATAATCGCTGAGTCCCTTACCAGATGAGTTCAAAAAACGCTCTCTGATTCTTTTTCTATGCTCTAAATAATCTGGTTTGTCTGTCATATCTAATTGTCCTATTGTTTCACGTGAAACATGTCATAAATATCCAAATATAAAACTCGTAAATTAGAATAAACCACTTAAGATAAAAAACAGGTAAAATTATATACTTTATCAATAAAAAGGATAATAAATTGAACAAAGACATATTAAATGAAGATACTATAGCCGCTATCGCTACTCCACCAGGACATGGGGGAATAGCGATTATTAGAATAAGCGGTAAAAACTCCCTGAGTATATTAAAAAATATATTTATGAGATCAAATAATAAATCTATTGATGAAATTAAACCCTACAGATTCTATAGGGGTTTTGTAATAAATAACAAAGATAAGCAAGCTGTAGATGACGTACTAGTCGTATATATGAAATCTCCCAATTCATATACGGGGCAGGATATAGTAGAAATTCATAGTCACGGGGGCAATGTAGTACCTAAAGTTGTTTTGGACTTATGCTTGATAAATGGCGCAAGAGCCGCAAATCCCGGTGAATATACTCTAAGGGCATTTTTAAATGGAAAAATGGATCTATCACAGGCAGAAGCAGTCGTTGACGTCATTAATTCTCAGACTGAAAAAGCGTTGAAACAATCACAATTACAACTGGAAGGACAGTTATCAAAAAAGATTAACACTTATAAAGATATTTTATTAGATATGCTAGCAGAAATTGAGGCAAATGTAGATTTTCCCGAGGAGGGAATCGATCCAATAGTGAAAGACAGGATACTGGGTGAATCAGAATCGTTAATCATTAATCTAAAAGAACTAATTTCGACATTTAATGATGGGCATATACTAAAACACGGAATGACCACGGCTATAATAGGCAGACCGAATGTTGGAAAATCGAGCCTTCTAAACTGTTTGCTAAGAAAGGAGAGGGCACTTGTAAGTGAAATACCAGGCACTACCAGGGACTTTATTGAAGAAACAATTGATATAAACGGGATCCCGCTAAAACTCACCGATACGGCAGGCATAAGAGCAACTGAAAAAAGTATTGAGAAAATGGGTATCGATATTAGTATAAAAAAATCCCAGGAAGCTGAATTTCTAATTATTGTGCTGGACTCAAGTCAAAATTTAAATAAAGATGATTATGAAGTAATAAAACTTATAAGAAATTCTAATCATATAATAATATTCAATAAAAACGATTTAAGCATGAAAATTTCAGCCGATGACCTGCCTTCAAATATTAATAAAGATAATGTATTGGATATATCGGCTAAAAATAATACTAATATCGAAGAACTTAGAACGAAAATATTTAATATCATTAGTGGTGATCATAAAGCAAATGAAAGTACATCTGTAATAATTTCAGAGCTTAGGCATAAAAATTCTTTAGAACAGGCTTTGCAAAGTTTTGAAAGGTTTAAAAAAGCCCTGAATATTAATGAATCTCCAGAATATTTGGCTGTTGATTTGAGGTACGGCTTAGACAAATTTGGTGAAATTACAGGTGAAATAACCACTGAAGATATTCTTTCTACAATCTTTAGTAAATTTTGTATCGGGAAATAATTCAAAAACCATGTTTCACGTGAAACAATAGCAGTGTGGATAGAATTAAGCTATATTATTAAATACTAATTAAAGACTAGATTCAATGATTAAAGTGGGTTACGACAGTTTCTTAAAATGTAAGATATTTTTATCCACAATTGATCCACAACTAATGAATTTTTATTATTTATAAAAAAAACAAATCAATTCAGTAGGTTAAATAAATTTTTTGTAAAAAAGATTAAGTTTTCGGGTATTAATTCCACTTAAGCCTTGTTAATAAATTGTATTCAATTTTATCATATATCTCCCCACCATTACCACCACTATACCCTTCAAATTCTTTAACCCTAATAATGCCGGAAATTGCATTTGTTAAAAAAATACAATCAGCAATTTGGAGTTGATCTACAACAAATTCAGCCTCAAATACCTGTAAACCTAAATCGTTACATATATCTAATATAACGCTCCTTGTAATTCCGGGCAGTAACCCATTTGTAACCGCAGGAGTAAATATATTATTATCATTAATCCAAAAAATGTTATGCGTCGTACATTCTGCAACATAATCCCTTTCGTTTAAAAAAAGGGCTTCATCATAACCTGATTCAATTGCCTCTCTTTTTGATATGATATTTTGAATATAGTTAGTGGTTTTATGAAGGTTTAAAGTTGAATTAGAATTTTTAGTCTCTTTTGATACACAAAGTGTCATTTCGTCAATTCTGGCAATATATTCTTTTATGACTAAAGCTAGTAAAAAACCCTCTGAATAATCCTGATATTGATTACTACCAGAAGAAAATATGCATACCTTTACATGTGCATCGGTAGTTTGTGATTTTTTTACTGAACTCTGAATAAACTTTTTGATGACTGCTTCTTTTGGTACCGGAATATTTAAAAAATCACAGCCTTTGTAAAGTCTTTCAATATGCCTGCTGTAATAAGCAGGCAGTTCAGATTTATATCTAAATGTTTCAAAAACTCCTTCACCGAAAAACAAACTCCTGTTAGGAAGTTTATCTACTACTTTTTCAATTATTTTATTATAAAAAAAGATTCTTTCACTCATGAAATATATTGTTAGTTAATAGTTCTTAAAAATGCTTCTGCTTTTAGCAGCGTCTCTTTATATTCTTTGATAGGATCAGAATCATAAACTATACCGCTTCCAGCCCAGTAATTCACTATATTGTCTGCTAATATAGCAGTTCTTATAGAAACGCAAAGCGTAAAGTCACCATCTGGACTAAAAACCCCAGCACAGCCGCAATAAGGACCCCTGCTGTGCTGTTCTAACTCATCTATGATCTCCACTGATCTTTTCTTTGGAGCCCCTGTAACAGAGCCTGGGGGAAATATATTATAAATAATGTCTTTTAATCTTACGTTTTGTTTTAATTGCCCTGTCACTTCTGATTCCATTTGATGTAGAGTTTTATAAGATTTTACATCAAACAATTTATTAACTTTTACTGTCTCATGCTTACAAATTCTAGATAAATCATTTCTCATAAGGTCTACTATCATCAAATTTTCAGCTCTTTCTTTTAAATTGTTGCCTAGTTCTAACTTTAGTTTATGATCAGATTTTAAATTTTTATCCCTTTTGGAAGTACCCTTAACGGGTTTTGTTTTTATTAATCCATCTTTCTTTTC
>SMWS01000010.1 GCA_004356685.1 Deltaproteobacteria bacterium | reverse complement strand
GTAATAGGTGTTGTAGAAGACATTTCAGAAATGAAAAGGGCGCAGGAGGCCTTAGAGGCAAGTGAACATCAATTAAGATTAATAGCCGATGGCCTGCCTGTTTTTATATCTTATATAAATTCAGAACTCCATTATGAATATGTAAATAAATACTATGAAACCTGGTTTGGGATAAAAATGGAAGATTTCACAGGAAAACATGTTAAAGAAATTCATGGGAATAAAATGTTTTCAATGATGGAAAAGAATTTCCACAAAGTTTTAAATGGTGAAAAACTAGAAATTGAGCATTCTCTATACCATCCCGAACATGGAGAAAGATATGTTAACGCGAAACTAATACCACATAAAACCAATGGGAATATTCTAGGATTTTACGTATTAGCAATGGATATAACTGAAAGGAAAAAGCATGAAGAAGAACTCCTCCATACACAAAAAATGGATTCCATAGGCATATTAGCAGGAGGGCTCGCCCACGATTTCAATAATTATCTAACATCCATATTGGGTAATATCGCACTCGCAAAAATAGAAGTTCCTCGTGATAATGATGCATACAAAAAACTAGAGAACTCCGAAAAAGCCTGTATTCAGGCTCAAAACATTACTCAACAGCTTCTCACTTTTTCCAAAGGCGGTGAACCAGTAAAGCAAATTATTGATCTCTCGGAATTAATCGTAGAATCAGCAGAATTTTCGTCTAGAGGTTCTAAATGTAAATGTAAATTTGATATTCAGGATGGTCTCTGGCAAATCGAAGCCGACAAAGGACAAATCAGTCAGGTAATTAATAATTTAGTAATAAATTCCATTCAATCAATGCCCGATGGAGGGTTTATTTATTTGGCTGCTAAAAATCAGCCCTCTTCTAATGGTACTAATGGTTCTGTTAATAACAAATCTATACTTATTGAAATACTTGATTCCGGCACAGGCATACAGGACAAGTATATGAACAAAGTTTTTGATCCTTATTTTACCACAAAGCAGGCTGGCAGTGGTCTGGGGCTTACAACAGTGTACTCAATAATTAAAAAGCATCAGGGAAACATTGAGATTAAATCTTTAGTTCAAAGAGGTACAAAAATCTCTATTACACTTCCTGCAGTTAATATAAGTGAACCTATTCAAACCAATCATAAGAAGGGTATGAACAAAAAATATTCAGGAAAAGTCCTGGTAATGGATGATGATGATGTTAGAGATGCTCTATGTAACATTCTAAAAAAGCTTGGGTTTGAGATATATCCAACAGCTGAAGGGGCTGAAACCGTTAGAGAATATAAGAAATTATTAAAGAGCAGTAGCCCTTATGATTTAGTTGTACTAGATCTGACAGTACCCGGCGGAATGGGAGGCAAAGAGACTATAGATAAGTTAATTAGCATCGATCCAAATATAAATGCAGTTATATGCAGTGGTTATTCCAATGACCCCGTAATGTCGGAATATAAAAAGTTTGGATTTAAGGGAGTTATAAAAAAACCTTATACTATAGAAGATCTCAGATTTACGTTAGATAGTGTTTTAGTGTGAAATAAATTTTGTTATTTTTATATTGAATTCACCCTTTCACTTAATTTAAACTACTGACAACTCCACCGGCAAGTTGCACTCATAAATTGTATAATATTATAAAACAGAAAAGTTGGTTTAAATTTTTAGTAGATTAAATAATTTAACTTAAAACAAATAATTACTATCAAATATCAACAGTAATATTGTTAGTAAAACTAATGAAACAGAGTAGACCTGTAATTGGCATTACAACTGACTATAAAGATAAATATTACGGAATTGAAAAAACTTATTCTGCAGCAATCGCAAGCCGTGGTGGTTTACCTATATTGATTCCCTCTTTAAACAGTAATAAAAGAGTTCTTAAAGAATTGATTAATACCATAGATGGCGTACTGATTCCAGGCTCAAGGGATATGGATCCAAAACACTACAAACAAAAACCACATAGAAAATTAAACCCGATGAGCAAAGAAAGAACCGCGTCAGAATATATAGTTATTGAACAATGCCTAAAAAACGGCATACCAATTTTTGGAATATGCGGCGGAATGCAGTGTATAAACGTATTTTTTGGCGGCTCTCTCTACCAGGATATCCAGTCACTGCTGCCTAAAGCGCTAAATCATGGAAAGGGCTCTATTCACTTAGTTGAAATTTTAAGCGGCACACACCTAAGAAAAACCATTAAAAAACCGCGAGTTAAGGTTAACAGCTACCACCATCAGGCGATAAAAAAGATTGGCAAAGGGCTAAATATTTCTGCAAAATCAAAAGACAACATTGTAGAAGGCATCGAATCTCAAGATGGAAGCGTACTGGCAGTCCAGTGGCATCCCGAACTTGAAAACACTCAAGTCTCTTCAAATCTTTTTAACTATTTCATTCAGAAATCGGCTCTAAATTTAAATTAAATGATTCATTCTTCCTATTTTTACTCACTACTGTTATTTGTTTTATTTTTTTTAGGTAAACTCTTTCTACCTTGAACTTCATTAAAATAAAAGGCGCCAGGCAAAACAACCTTAAAAACATAGATGTGGATATTCCCAGAAACAGGATATCCGTAATTACAGGTCTTAGCGGATCGGGTAAATCATCGCTGGCTTTTGATACTATTTTTGCCGAAGGACAGAGAAGATATATGGAGTCCTTATCTTCATATGCAAGGCAATTCACCGGAAACCTTGATAAACCTGATGTAGATTCAATTGAGGGTCTTTCACCCTCAATATCCGTAGACCAAAAAACATTTTTAAGAAATCCAAGATCTACAGTTGGCACAATTACTGAAATTTATGATTACCTGAGAGTGCTTTTTGCAAGAATAGGTAAACCCTACTGTTATAAATGCAATGTCAAAATTAGCGCTCAAAACCTGGATCAAATGACAGAAAAAGCATTGAGACTGGGCAGAGACAAGTATCTCTTTATATATTCACCCATTGTACAGGGGAGAAAAGGTGAATATAAAAAACAGTTAGACGGCCTAAGATTACAAGGTTTTTTGAAGGTTAAAATTGACGGAAAATTATATGACCTGGATGATGAGATAAAAATAGACAAACAAAAAAAACACACTATTGAGGTACTGATAGATGTCATAGAAATTAAAAATAAATCATCTAAAGATATGCTTAGAGATGCTATGGCTGAATCGCTAAAAAGATCGGACGGGATAGTCTCAATAGAATCTGATATAGATGAAAAACTAATTTTAAGTGAAAATTTTTCATGCCCTGCCTGCGGCATGAACTACCCCGAAATATCCCCCAGACTGTTCTCTTTTAACAGCCCCTATGGGGCGTGTGACAAATGTCAGGGAATTGGCACCGACACGTTTTTCGATCCTGAATTAATTGTTGAAAGTTGGGATAAGTCTATTTCGCAGGGAGCCATAATCCCGTGGAATAAGTCAAAATATTTTCTTGATATTATGCAAAGCGTTTCTCTTCACTATAATTTCAGCCTTAGGACGCCACTAAATAAATATTCAAAAAAAATTCTCGATTTAATTTTCTATGGAAAAGAAGGTGAAAAAATATCGTTTAAAAAAACTAAAAAAAGATTTACCGATGAATATTTTGATACCTTTGCTGGAATAATTGGTATGTTATCCAGCTGGTATAAAGAAACAAATTCATTTGAAATTAAAGAGACTTTATCAAAATATATAACAACCACAAGCTGTAAGCAGTGCGGTGGATCAAGGCTAAGAAAAGAGAGCCTATCTATATTAATATCTGGCAACAATATTTATGAACTATCAAAACTCTCAGTACTAAATTCAATGAAGTTCTATAAAAAACTCAAGCTTATCGGACGTGACCACCAAATTGGCAAAAGAATAATTGCCGAAATTCTTGACAGGCTTATGTTTCTAAATGAAGTGGGCCTTAGTTATCTCTCGCTGCATCGATCTGCTCCCACACTTTCGGGTGGAGAAGCGCAGAGAATAAGACTTGCAAGCCAGGTCGGCTCTAATTTAACAGGAATCACTTATGTTTTAGACGAGCCAACTATCGGACTTCATCACAAAGATAATAAGCTTCTAATAAACATGTTAAAAAATCTGCGTGATAAAGGAAATACTATTATAGTCGTAGAACATGACTCCGAAATGATAATAAATTCTGATCACATTATTGATATTGGCAAGGGCGCCGGCGAATTAGGAGGTGAAGTTATACATAACGGAACTATTTCTGATCTATACAAAAACCCTGATTCTCTGACTGGGAATTATATGTCTGGCAGGCTCAAAATAAATATCCCCAGCAGTAGAAGAAAGCAAAACAGTGAGGCAATAACTATAGTAGAACCTACTGAAAACAATCTAAAAATTGACGAAATTTCTATTCCCCTTGGACTATTTAATTGTATAACCGGTGTATCAGGATCGGGTAAGAGTACGCTCATTAATGACATTTTATATAAATCACTTTCAAAAACTCTAAACCGGAGCAATATTAAGCCCGGAAGTTACAAAGAAATTATAGGAATTGAAAAAATAAAAAGGATAATTAATGTCGATCAGTCCCCAATAGGAAGAACCCCGAGATCTAACCCGGTTACTTACACTGGCATTTTTTCCAGTATAAGAGAACTGTTTGCAATGCTACCAGAATCCAAGCTCAGGGGTTATAGTTCGGCAAGGTTTAGTTTTAATGTAAGCGGTGGCAGATGTGAAAACTGTAAAGGGGGAGGCTCAGTAAAAATTGACATGCACTTTCTTGCAGACGTGTATGTAAAATGTGAGCAGTGCAGTGGTGGCAGATACAACGACGAAACACTGCAGATAAACTATAAAGGTAAAACAATATCTGATGTGTTAGATATGACGGTAAACGAGGCATTAGGATTTTTCCAAAATATCCCAAAAATTAAGAAAAGTTTAGAAGTGCTGGCAAACATAGGTTTAGAATACATAAGGCTTGGACAACCTGCTACAACACTTTCGGGCGGAGAAGCGCAGAGAATAAAGCTTTCAAAAGAAATATCAAAAAGGTCAACAAAAAAAACATTATACATTCTCGATGAACCTACAATTGGACTTCACTTTGATGATGTTAAAAAATTGCTGAAAATTCTGCAGGAACTTGTTGATTTGGGAAACACTGTAATAGTAATAGAACACAACATGGATGTTATAAAATGTGCCGACTATATAATCGACCTTGGTCCAGAAGGGGGAGATAAAGGAGGCAGAGTTGTAGCAAAAGGAACTCCAGAAATAATCATCAAATCAAAAAAGTCTTATACAGCAAAATATTTAAGAAAGGTGCTACATTAAAACTGAACTAAAGGATAAGACTTGGATATTTTTCAATCTATCATACTGGGCATAGTACAGGGCATAGCCGAATTTTTTCCTATAAGCAGCACAGCCCACCTTGCACTGATACCCTGGATTTTCTCCTGGAAAGACCCTGGCCTAAGTTATAATGTTGCCCTTCATTTTGGAAGTCTTTTTGCTATTATCATTTATTTTAGAAAAACCTGGCAGCTTATCATTACAGAATTTTTACAGGGCATATTTAAACTTAGCTTTACTAATCTTCACTATGGGAGATTAGGTTTATATATTATTATCGCCACTATTCCTGCTGTGATTAGTGGGCTGTTGTTTGAACAATATGCTGCAGGAATACTGAGAGATCCT
>SMWS01000133.1 GCA_004356685.1 Deltaproteobacteria bacterium | reverse complement strand
CCCATCTGATAAATCCATCTGTAATGTGACAATATCCCTGCAAACAAACTATTGTAAGCATTATACCTAACTCCAAATTCCTTACATGTTTGCTCTACAATCTTAGAAATAGCAGGATAGTGCACATGACAAATTTTGGGAAACAGGTGATGCTCGACCTGGAAGTTAAGCCCACCGATATACCAGTTAAGAATCTTATTATCCCTTGAAAAATCTGCTGTAGCTTCCAGTTGATGTACAAGCCAGCTAGTATTCAACCTATCAGTCTCATCCTTGTATTCATGAAATTCTACTTCTTCATTGCAGTGGGCTAACTGGAAAACGGTAGTAAGAACAACTCCCTGCACAAATGTTATTGAGAAATAAAATAGCAGCACATATAAAAAGGGATAGTAAAGAGAAGGAATTATAAAAGCTAAAGAAAAAAAACAAACCTTGCCAAAAATAAATAAAAACATTTCCCATCCCTTAGGTCTGGGGAATGTATGCTCATGAATTCTTTTAGTAATAATATTGTAGAAATCTCCGTAAAGATTCCATTTAATAATAAGAAATCCGTAAAAAAGCCATAAGTAAATATGCTGGAAGCGGTGAAAAAAGTATCTCTTTTGGTGTGGAGTAATCCTTGCAACAATACCGGCTTCGAGGTCATCGTCTATGCCGGTAATATTGGGGTAGGTATGATGAAGATAGTTGTGTTTCCAAAACCAGTAATATGAGCTTCCTCCCATTATATCTAGACTAAAGGCCATTAGTCTGTTTATTACAGGATTGTTAGAATATGCCCTGTGATTTCCATCGTGCATTATATTGAAACCCACAGCATTTAAAGCCAGAGACAAAGCTGCTGCGGACAAAATTAGTCCCCAAACAGGCAGTGTGAAAAACACTAAAAATGAGTAGGATAATACAAGCCATACTAATACAATACTTGTTTTTCTATACATTTTACGACTGTCTCTCTTAGAAATATTGTTATCATTAAAATATTCATTAACTCTGGTTCTAAGTTGTTTTTCGAATTCTTTTACAGGCAAAAAACGAACCTTTCTATTACCGCTTTTCAATTCACTATCATTTGTAGCATTGCTCATAGCTGATTATTTACGCCCCTTCATTTTATTTAAACGCAATTCTATGCCTTTACTCATCGGATTTCAACTAATTTTTTGTAATTAATAAAATGATTAATGTTAATAAGTAAATCAAAAATCACGAAAGGTATTAGATAAGTAGATTGATCGCAAATTATAAGCACTCGTAATATGTCTAACCAAAGATCTTCAAGCTTAGGGAAGGTCTTATACACATTGATTTTTTTATTGGGAAGAAATGAACCAAAGTACGGGAATACCTTTCCCCGAATCAATAAATGTTTGGGGTACTTTTTACTTTCAATCATTATAATCGTCTACAATTTTATCGCTCCTTTCAATAGATTTATAAATAGAACTTGCCACTGAAATAATATGTTTATATCTATCTTTATTAAACCCGTTTATGAAGGAGGTCCACAATAAGATGGCTCCAATAGCCTTTAATTCATCATCCTTATCTTTAATTGGAATACCAATAAATCCCCTGTCTATTATTATGCCAAGTTTATGAGTGGCAACACTAAAATCAGTATCCCTGAGTTCCATGACACTATTAACATTAATGATATTGCGAGCTAAATATATAGTCCTTTTAATCCTGGAATAATTTCTTGCAAAATCCTGATGCAAATTTCTGTGTTCAACGAGAACTAGTTTATTTGAATCTTCTTCAATTACATAAAACATTAAACTAACAACTTCATTCATTGCTATAAGACAATCAGCAAAAGAGCTAAATATCTGGGCTACATTTGATTTATTATTATAAACATAAGGTAAATTTGATTTTAATTCAGGGCTTATTATTTGCGAAGAGCTGCTCATCAAAACCTCCATAATATTCTATAATCTCAAACATATGTAATTATCTAGCAAAATTCATACCACTCAAATTCAGATTTACTATTAAGGGAATTCACTAAGCACAGGAAAAAAATAGGGATTAAAATTAGAAAATTTGAGATTAGTGCATATAATTAATATTAGGAAATAATATATCTTAACTTTTTTATATTAATTGGATTTAAAATGTGGGAACAAATTAGAAAAAACAAGCGAAACTCAATAATCCTGGTTTGCTTTATGGCACTGGTATTGCTTCTTTTGGGATTTTTCTTAGGTGAATATCTGTACCCTGGATACGGTATTCATGGGCTGGCAATTGCATTTATTATCTGGTCTTTACAGGCTGTTGTTAGTTTTTACCATGGCGACAAAATTGTGCTTGCCATAAGCAAAGCCAGGAAAATAAGCAGAGATATGCACCCTACTCTATATAACGTTGTTGAAGAAATGAAAATCGCATCCAGCCTGCCAAAAATTCCTGATGTTTATATAATCGATGATCCTGCGCTAAATGCTTTTGCAACCGGCAGAAACCCGGAAAAATCCGCTGTAGCTGTTACATCAGGTCTCCTCGAAATTCTCACAAGGGATGAGCTTCAGGGAGTAATTGCTCACGAAATTGCCCATATAAAAAACCGTGACGTTCTATTTATGACTATGGTTGGGATCATGATGGGCACTATTGTTTTACTGGCTGATCTGGGTCTTATGAGCATGTTTTGGGGAGGAGGCCGCAGACGAACATCGAGGGACAATGGCGGCGGACAGATTCAGATGATAATAATGGTTGTAGCGCTTATATTTATTATACTATCACCCGTTATTGCTCAGCTGATCTACTTTGCTATATCCAGAAAAAGAGAGTACCTGGCTGATGCCGGTGCAGTTCAGTTTACAAGATATCCCTTGGGACTTGCGGGCGCATTGGAAAAAATCGGAAACAGCACCGCACAGTTAAAGTCTGCCACTAAAGTTACAGCACCAATGTATATTGCTAATCCATTTAAAGGAAAAGGACAAAGACTTAAAAATATAAGCAGTACTCATCCCCCTCTTGATGAAAGAATAAAAATTTTAAGGAATATGACAGGAGCCGGACTTAGCGAATATAACGAGGCCTACAAAAAATCAACTGGCAGACCGGTTGGGGCCATTCCTTTCTCAGCTTTAAACACAGCTACTCCAATTTCAATAGGAATTCCCGGCTCAGGCATAGACTTAGGCTTAGTTGCGGGTGCAAGCGCTGGATCATTTTCTGCAGATTTACGTTCTGATAGTACAATTAAAAAAGATAAGGTTGATTTAAACCACGTGGATAGGGCAAGAGAAACAACTGATGCGCTTTGGAAATTAAATGACTACATATTTATAGAGTGTGATTGCGATACTAATTTAAAGATCCCTCAAATATATGCAAATAAAATTATAGACTGCCCTCATTGTTTAAAGAGCCATAGAGTAGCTCAGATGTGAACTACTCTATTCTTAATTTACAAATAAGTAATTAATTCTCGAAAATAAATATCAGATGCTTGTATTTATTTTAAACTTAAGAATTTAAACTTATTTTAAAGCGCTGCTGCCAATTACCACGTTTTTCCTCATACTTCATAGCCCAGGCAATCGAAGTTGCTATTTGATTAACCAAATATAAAAGTGTTTTATCTTTATGTGGATCATAATTATATTCATCATCACTGAATATCCAGAGCGCTCCCTGTGCTTCACCTGTATAGCTAAGTGAAATGGGGATACCTAGAGCCCCCTTTTTGTTCAATGACTGTATATCAAAGTTAAATGAATCATCTTCTTGTATATTCTTTACGTTAATAGATGTATTTTTTGCAATAACATCCCATACTTTGCCTTTAGAACCATCTATTTCTGCTGAACTGTCAACATATCTTGCCGGAACATTTTTTTTGCCTACTAAATGGGCTTTGCCTGTGTCCTTGTCGTACAGATATATCATTACAACATCAATTTTGTAATAATCTGTCAGATAATTCATAGAAGTCTCAAAAAGACTATCTGTTTCGTTTGTAGAACTTGCAAGTTTATTTAAGTTCCTCATTACCTCTTCCTGATTTATTGCTGCATTTTGGATCATAGCATATTCCCTCCTTCATACTGTTTGAAAACATCAAGTACAAGAACAATAAATGCAAGAACAATGCCATCGTTATCTATTGTATTTGAAAATTCATTTTTTTTATAAATTCGGCAAATTAACCATTATTTCAACTACTTTTATCAAATTTTATTAATAGATAGTATTTGATAATATTAAAAATCAGCAATTCTCAGTACTCATTTCCCATGAGACAAACTGCTTTAGGGAATTGATTCCATCAAACAAAAAATAATAAACAAGGAATTTTGATATAGACATTAGCAAATAATTGTTTTAATATTCTTTGTAATTATGAGTGGATTATCAGAGCTGTTTTTAAATTTATCAAAATCCTTAGATAACCTTCCCAATTCTTACTATCTTGGGGCGGTAGTACTATTTGCAGTTATTCTTTATTTTACCGTGAAAAGATAATTTTTATATTTATAATAATAAGACAGTTGCATTCTTATTTAATAAATACCTAATAATTGATATTCAGGCCTCTGCTAGATTGGATTTGATGCCTTTTTCAGATAAGATTCTTCTATGCCAAGAAAAGCAAAAGTTAAAAGAACAACTACAGAAGTTGATGTCTCTATAGATATTAATATTGACGGCAAGGGAAACTATCAAATAGCAACCGGCATTGCATTTTTTGACCACATGCTGCAGCAGTTCTCCAAACATGGATTTTTCGATTTAACGCTAAAAGCAAAAGGTGACATCGAAATAGATTATCATCACACCGTAGAAGATGTTGGAATAACCCTTGGTGAATCGATAAGTAAAGCGCTGGGCGATAAAAAGGGTATAACAAGGTTTGGTGAGGCATTTGTACCATTTGATGAATGCTTGGTATTTGCAGCAGTAGATCTAAGCGGCAGACCCTTCTGTGTATATAATGTTGCAACACCCAAAAGCAAAGTAGGCGAGTTTGATATAGAGCTTGCCGAAGAGTTTTTCAAATCTTTTTCAAACTCACTAAAATGCAACCTCCACATAGAGCTTAAGTACGGAGACAACCTGCACCATATAATTGAAGCCTCTTTTAAAGCCGTTGCCAGAGCTTTGGATAAAGCCACAACTATTGACCCTAGGAGCAATAAAATACCTTCAACAAAAGGGATGCTGTAAGCATGATTGCAATTGTTGATTATGGGATGGGCAATTTAAGAAGTGTCAACAAGGCTTTTGAAAGCCAGGGTTATACATCAATTGTTACAAATGACCCGGATATAATTATAAATTCCGATGGTCTGGTGCTTCCAGGAGTGGGAGCATTTGGAGACTGCATAAAAAATCTAAAGGAATATAAACTTTTTGATGTAATTAAAAAGTTTATCAAATCCGGAAAACCATTTTTAGGAATTTGTCTTGGTTATCAAATTCTCTTTGAGAGGAGCGAAGAATCTCCCGATCAAAAAGGCCTTGGGCTGATCAAAGGCAAAGTTGTAAAATTTAAATTTAAAAAAGAATTAAAATTGAAAGTCCCACACATGGGATGGAACCAAATAGAAATAAAAAAGGAAGCAGAACTGCTAAGTGGCATACCAAACAATAGCTGGTTTTATTTTGTCCATTCATACTATCCTGTTCCTGTAGACAGCAGTGTGATATCCGTCAGCACAAAATATGGCATTGAATTTACAGCGGCAATCCAAAAAGAAAATATATTTGCATGCCAGTTCCACCCGGAAAAAAGCAGTGATCTGGGTTTGAGAATACTAAGGAACTTTGCTAAAAATTGTGGTCATAATTTAGAAGAAAAGGCTGTTTGATATAGGCTACATTATCTTATCTTCACCATAGATAGCTTTATATGCTCCATAGCTTCTGAGAACTCTCCTTATATAATTTCGGGTTTCTCTAAATGGTATTTCTTCAACAAACTCATCCATATTAAGCCCGGGAAATCTTTTCTTCCATTCATGAATCCGGTGAGGACCTGCATTGTAGCCACCGAGTGCAAAAAATACATTGCCATCGAATTCATCTAAAACCTTCTTAAAATAGTATGATCCTAAACGTATATTAGTATCCGGATCATACAGCTTTTTTTTATTATAGTCTTTAATACCAAGCTCTTTTGCAGTTACTTTTCCGGTATTAGGAATAAGCTGCATAAGCCCTATAGCCTTGGCAGGTGAGACAACGTCCGTTTGATATCTACTTTCCTCTCTCATAATTGAAAAGATTATATTTTTATCAACCCCATATAGCTGCGAATATTTCTCAACTATCTCACTGTAGCCCTGCGGGTATGAAAGTCTGAGAGCATCTGGATGATTTATACCCCTAACTACATTTATAGCATTATAAAAATCATTAGACTTTCCATAAAGAATACTGAGATTTATAAAATCGCTTACCGAATTTGCATGTTTGCGAATTTGCCGTATCTCCAATTTGGCATCATCTAATATGCCAAGTTCTATCAGCAGTTCAGCCTTTGCTTTTCTCTCAGAATTTGCTTTGTTAATTTCTAAAACTTCGTTTTTGATTTTAGACCTATCATTATGATTACTCTTAACTTGGGCAAGAAAAGGATAATAAGAAGGAAAGAATCTGGATGATAATCTTCTGTATATCAAATCAGCCTCATGTTTATTATCCAGTTTTTCCAGAGTCCTCGCCAGCCAATATTCCGACCTCGTTGAATTGAAAGTTGAGGCAGAGTTGATAAAACCTAAAAATGTCTTATGGGCTTCTTTATACCGGCCTTCTTTATAATATATCCATCCAAGGTTCCAGGATGCCTCCTCGGCAAATTTTGTACTGGGATATTTTTTAATCAGCTCTTCGTATATTTTTACAGCTTCGTCCAACTTCTTATCGATTTCAAAAAGCTTGGCTGCATTATAAAGCGCTTCCGGCGCAAGGTGGCTTCCTGGATAATTTTTTGAAAGCTGTATATTAATTTTAGAAGCAAGCTGGTTTAGATTTTGTTTCGCTCTTATTTGAGCCTGCCAGTAAAGTGATCCTGACGAATTAATTCTATCTAATATTTTTAAGGCTTTTTTGAAATTACCCAGCCTGAAATAACACACCGCACTATTTATTAAAACAACCTGAGACCTGGGAGACTTTTTATAATTCT
>SMWS01000132.1 GCA_004356685.1 Deltaproteobacteria bacterium | reverse complement strand
CTCCTGAAATAAAATGGGGAGTAAGAGCTGGACTTAACATCTCTAATTTGGATTTTAGCCCAGATCCTACGTTTGAAAACAAACATCGAAACGGTTTTGTATTTGGAGTTTTTGTAGATTATGGTATTTCAACTACATTTTCTATTCTTGCAGAACTTCAATATTCTGCCGAAGGCGCACAAGCAGAAGGTCTTAGAGCAGATTATATACAACTTCCTATTTTGTTTCGATTTTCTCTCGGAGAATTCTTTACAGTTGGAGCAGGTCCAATGGTAAGCCTGAAAACTTGGGGAAAGGATGATGGATTTTCTACATTTACTTTTTCAGGGGTTGCTGGAATAGAATATATGATTACCGACGAACTCTTTATCGATGCAAGAGTACATTATGGATTTACTAATATTTTGGATGAAGATTTAACAACTCAAGAAGCTAAATTTACTACTATTCAATTTGGTTTTGGGCTAAAATTATAATAAAGAAAAATCATTTTATATAAATTACAAAGCTTCAGTTTACTGGAGCTTTTTTATGCCAATTTAACCATGTATAGTTTCAGAAGTTCCCAAACCTTTCATAATTTCTGCTTCAAAAACTAAAAGCTCTTGCCATTTTTTATCAACTTCTTTTCTGTCTCCATATTGCCTTGCAAATCCTAAAAACATGGTGTAGTGATTCGCTTCGCTTACCATTAAACTTTTATAAAACTGTGCCAATTCTTTATCTTTTAATTCTTCCGATAATAACCTGAAACGTTCACAGCTTCTGGCTTCAATTAAAGCTGCATATAACAAACGATGTACTAAGTGTGTAGTTCGGCTTCCACCTTTTGGAAAGAATTTTATGAGCTGCAACACATAGTCATCTTTTCGGTTTCTTCCTAAAATCCAGCCTCGTTTAATAATGATATCATGTACCATTTTAAAATGACTCATTTCTTCTTTTACTAAAGCTGTCATTTCCTGTACCAATTCGGTATATTCAGGAAAACTTACTATAAGAGAAATAGCAGTGCTTGTTGCTTTTTGTTCACAAAAGGCATGGTCTGTAAGTATTTCTTCAATGTTTTTTTCTACAATATTTACCCAACGCGGATCAGTAGGAAGTTTTAAGCCAAGCATACTTTAATTCTATAATTGTTAAATATCTAAATCAAACGTTTTGCGTAAAAGTTCAATTCTATTATTTTTCTCTTTTAGCTTTTTATATTTTTCTGTCGGACTGTATGCATAATTTTTTTCTAAAGCTTCGTTAACAGTTATAGACAAGCTTATATCGAAGTTATTTAGTTCTTGTTTTAAGTACCTTAATAAATCGTGTTTTTCTTGTTCTATTTCTATTTTATTTGTAGCATTCGGAAACTCTAAATGAATAGTCGTGCCTACTAATTTTGGAGTATCAATTTGTAATATTGAAGCAAAATTATATTTGCCTTTCTTTTCAATTTGTAACACAAAATTTCCCCAAACTTTACGCATTTGGGTTTCGGTAAAATCTTCTTTAGGTAAATCTTCTTCTTCAAGAATAACATCCATTTGCTTAATAAGGTGCTCTTTTTTCTTTTTAATGCTACTTAAAGAAAGTCCAGACGATTTTTTTTGTGTATTCAGAATAATTTCCGGGCGTTTAACGGCAATTTTTTTATCAACTTTTAACTGTTCTTCAATAACATCAGCTTCTGTTTCAATAGTTTTTTCTGAATCTGATTCTTTAGAAACTTCAGTTGGATATTCTTCTTTTTGCTCATTTACTGCATCTAAAACAGATGGATTAATAGCAACAGGTTCTATGCCTTTGATCTTGAAATAGGATGCTGGAATTATGAAGGGTTTATTGTTTTTTTTTTCAGCATCAAAAGTAATCGATGCCAATTGCATAAGGCATAACTCAACAAGTAACCGTTGGTTTCGGCTTGCTTTGTATTTCAAATCGCAATCGTTAGACAATTCAATGCCTTTCAGAAGAAATTCTTGCGATGTTTTTTGTGATTGTTCTAAATACTTTGCTTTTGTCTGCTCACCAACTTCTAACAACTCAATAGTTTCGGGAGTTTTACTTACCAATAAATCTCTAAAATGAGATGCTAATCCTGCGATATAGTGATGACCGTCAAATCCTTTTGATAATGTGTTATTGAATTGTATTAACAATTCAGGAATATTGTTTTCTAATATTAAATCGGTACTTGTAAAATAGGTTTCGTAATCCAGTACATTTAAATTTTCGGTTACTGCCTGTCTCGTTAATTTTTTACCCGAAAAACTTACTACACGATCAAAAATTGAAAGTGCATCACGCATGGCACCATCTGCTTTTTGAGCGATAATATGCAAAGCATCATCGTCGGCAGTAATACCTTGTTCTTTTGCAATGAACTTTAAATAGTCTTTAGTATCCTTAACAGTAATGCGTTTAAAATCGAAAATCTGGCAGCGCGATAAAATTGTGGGTATTATTTTGTGTTTTTCTGTCGTAGCGAGAATAAAAATACAGTGTTTTGGTGGCTCTTCTAATGTTTTTAAAAAGGCATTAAATGCCGATTGAGACAGCATGTGTACTTCATCAATAATATACACTTTATATTTTCCAACTTGTGGCGGAATGCGAACTTGGTCAGTTAAATTTCTTATATCATCGACCGAATTATTTGAAGCGGCATCTAATTCAAAAATATTAAACGCATAATCTTCATCTTGTATTTCGTCTCCATTTTGATTGATCATTTTAGCCAAAATACGAGCACAAGTCGTTTTTCCAACACCACGAGGGCCTGTAAATAACAAGGCTTGCGCGAGATGATTATTTTCTATAGCACTTTGCAAAGTATTGGTAATAGCCTTCTGCCCAATAACATCGCTAAATGTTTGTGGTCTGTATTTTCTGGCAGATACTATAAAGTGTTCCATTGAAATTTCTTGAATAACAAAGTTAAAAAATCAATTTAGAATTCAGAATTCAGAATTCAGAATTTGGCTTGAGTTATTAACAATTCAGAATTCATAATTTTGAATTAGTTTATTGTAATTTTGTCGTTAAGTAAATTGCCTTATCGCTTTGGTGCTGTCCCGATAATTATCGGGATTGTTTTAGCACTTGGGAGGAAAGTCCGAACACCATAGTGCATCATAGTGGTTAACAGCCACCAATCGTGAGATTAGGAAAAGTGCAACAGAAAGAATGTACAGGTTAAGCTGTAGTGAAATCAGGTAAACTCTATGTGGTGCAATGCCATGTAAACCAGCGTTTCGATAGCTATCGGGAGAGAGTGACACGCTCGATGTTGGAGGGTAGGCAGCTAAAGTTTGCTGGTAACAGTAAACGTAGATAAATGATAAGGATGTTTTGATTTCAAGAAGGAGAAATCCTGAAATGAATTCAGGATATACAGAATTCGGCTTATAGATTTGCTTAATAAAACGAAAGTGCGGTATTTAATACCGCACTTTTTGTTTTATTTATTGGGTTAATTTTTAGCTATTCTTCTTTTGGAGAATACCCTAAATCCGGTCGAATTTCTCCTGATAATTCTTCAAATTTTGACACATATTTCATAAGGTTAGCAAATACCTCATGGCGACCATCGCCTAAAAGTTCGTCATTGGCTTTACCTCTAGTTGCAGAATCTATTTCATCTTTAGCCGAAATTGCTACCATATAGTAACTTTCCATAGTTCCAAATCCGCTGCGATATATGCGGTAATATTCTTTAGACTCTTTACTTGCAAACATCTCCTTAATGGCTTTCATACCTTCTCTCAATTTGGCTTGATTCTCCGGTGTATAATACAGGTAATAATATTTACGGTGGTTTTGACCCTCTTGAGTTAGCGAAATCCCATCTGGCATGTATGTAAGATCTTCATCTAGAGTGATAATATAACCTCCATGAGAATCATAACATTTATCAAAGCGCTCAAACATTTTACCGAAATCATCTCCCATTGCTTTTGCCATATCTGCAAAAGGACGTTGGTCTAAATCGGCCATATTCTCTATGGGTGTCACATAAAGGTATTTAAAATCGCTAGTCGTAACTGTAATCCAACTTGTTTGTACATTATGTTCTTTACAGGCAGCATTAAACTCTTTGGTGATTTTTTCATATTCAGCTACCATTGATGGTTTAACATTGTCCTGGTGCACCCTATACCTTTTTTGTGCTTGGGAAAAATTAATTGTTAAACATAATGCGAATGTTACTAGTAATGTTGTTTTTAAAATTTTCATAATGGTTAGTTTTAGTGGTTTGTAATTAAGTTTTCTATTCAATTGTCTCTTGTGCTTCAGCTTCAGAGATAGTTTTTGTAGCAGCCATTGCATTAAACTCAGCACTTAAAGAAGTACCATCATAGTAAATATATTCTTCACTTGCTTTTCCATCAATAAACTGTACTGTTATGTGTACTGGAATGGAAAGCTGTTTTCCATTGTGCTTAAATGTACAGCTCCATTGCCCCCAAAAATTAACCCATGTTTCATTATCATCATCAATTATCATTTCAACAAATTGACCTTTTTCATCAAAACCATATTTAGAAAGTGCAGATGTAATTTCTTGAAGGTCTGTTATACGTTGGTCAACAGTTATACTATCTTTTGAATTCACATATATTTCACCGTCATTTGTATAAAAAGATTTAAAGGCATCCCAATCTTGGTTTTCTAAAGCAGAAATAGCAGATTTTAAAGCATCAATTTCAGCAGAAGATGAGAAATAACGTTGTTCTTGTTGACAAGCAGTAAATAAAATAATTGTTAATCCTAATAAAATTAGTTTTTTCATGTTGATTATTATTTTGTTATCATGTTATTTTTTATTCATCACTTTCTTCTGCATCAGCTTCGGTAGATTCTTCTTCCATTTTAGCGGCTGCTGCAGCAACAGCAGCAAATTCAGCATTCATTTCAGTTGCATCAAAATAAACGTGTTCTTCAACTATTTTTCCATTGGCAAATTGTACAGCCAAATGCACAGGCATAGAGAGTTCTTTTCCACTTCCAGCAACAGTTCCATTATATGTAGCCCAATAATATACCCAAGTTTCATGTTCCTTATCTAAAACCATTTCTATATAGTCATCTTCATGATCAAAACCATAAGATGACATGGCATTGGTCATTTCTTTTAAACCTGCTACTCTGTCGGCTAAAGACATAGAGTCTGTTGAATTGACATAAATTTTTGCTGTATCAGCAAAATGACTTTGCCATTTTTCCCAATCAGCTGATTCAAAGGCTGCAATACCAGCTTTTAATGTATTGATTTCATCTGATTCAGCAAAATATCGTTGTTCTTGTTTGCAAGCAGTCAATGTTATAACTGCTAATCCTAATAAAATTAATTTTTTCATAAGTATTATTGTTTTAGTGATTAATATCAAAAATTAACCATAATAAAGCATGAAAAAATAAATTTGGGCAATTGAATAACTGGTAAATTATAGTAGCAAGGAAGATAGTTGGTGCTTTAAGCGAGTTCTAAAGTACTGAAAAAAAAGGGACAAAAAAAATAACTTGTAAAAGATTAAGCCTACTCCTTTTTAAAAAAGCTAAACACATTACCTCCATAATGTTTGGAATGACCATAATAGTCCAGATGAGATAATTTAGTACGCTTGGAATGTTCTACTATTAAAAGTCCGTTTTCTTCTAATAAATCATTCTGAAATATTAATGTTGGAATTTTCGAAAATTGCTCATCTGTAAACGAATATGGTGGATCTGCAAAAATGACAGTTGCTTTTAGTTTTGTATTTTCTAAAAATTTAAACACATCACTTTTAATGGTTTGAATTGGCATTTCGAAAGTTTCAGCAGTTTTATTAATAAATTTTATAAAACCATAATCTTGATCGACAGCTGTGATTTGTTTAGTACCTCTTGACGCAAATTCATAGCTTATACTTCCTGTACCTGCAAATAAATCGATTACTGATATGTCATCAAAATAAAAAGAATTGTTTAAGATATTAAATAAGGCTTCTTTCGCCATATCAGTTGTTGGACGAACAGGTAATTTTTTTGGAGCAGTTATTCTTCGGCCTTTAAATGTTCCGGATATTATGCGCATTTAAAAACTATTTAAAATAATGAAATTTTTAAGCAAATCAGATTTTATGTCTTCATTTGAAGAGAAACTAAACTCTGGAATATATATTTCGGTATTACGAACATAGTTATACGCTATTTTGTACAAATCGTCATCTTTATTTATATCTCCAATTAAAAGGAGTAGAAACT
>SMWS01000131.1 GCA_004356685.1 Deltaproteobacteria bacterium | reverse complement strand
TGACTTAACTGCGAAATTTTAGAAGTAGTCTTATAATAACCGGATTTAGCTTGAGCACATGAAATAGAATTTATGAGGGGAAGAAAAGAAAGAAGAACTAAATATATAAATTTTTTAGAATTTAGAGTTTTAATATTCTTTACTTCCTTATTCTCCATTTTTTCTGACCCCTCTTCTCGGCTATCTTATTCTTTTGGGGTTTGTAGTAAACCTTTTTGTATACAGGAGTAGCTCTATTTCTTGACTTTATATTACTAATACTGATTATATTGGAGGTAGTTACCTTGTTTGGGACTTTCTTTTCATCTACCTCAATATTTTTGGATTTTTCAGTACTATTAACTTTGTTAAGTTTTGATAAATCTTCTTGGGGTTCAAAAATAACATATTTGTTATTAAAAAGCATATTATCGTCAATCTTATCATTGAGATTGTTTGTAACTTTAATATCTTTTTGCTTTAATGTTTCAGCATCAATACTAATTTTTAATATCTCATCATCTCTGTGTGATTCATTATTAGATATTTTTGCAATTGCAAAATTTATAAGAGCTATAGATAGGACAAATCCAACAAATAGTACAATTAAGTTTCTTGGTCCAAAATTATAAACATTTTCTATTTTATCATTTATGTAAAAGGAAACATTTTTAAATATACTATCTTTGTTATTAACGCTTTTAAGTGATTGTATAAGTTCAAAAACCGAAGAATATCTTTTTTCAGGATCTTTAGAAATAGACTTTAATATTATTTTATTAAGTGATTTAGAGATATTGTTATTAAATTTTATTGGTGATATTGGTTTTTCCTTTAAGTGGCCCTGCATTACTACATATTCAGAGCTTCCCCGGAACGGAGCTCTTCCAGTTACCATTTTATATAAAGTAATCCCGAATGAATAGATATCAGTTGTAATGCTTGTTTTTTCACCAAGAATTTGTTCTGGAGATATATAAGCAACAGAACCAAGCATGCCTGTTTTAGTATGTTTTGTCGCTTCATTCATAACCTTTGCGATCCCAAAATCGGTTACTTTCACAACCCCAGTATCTGTAAACATTATGTTACTTGGCTTAATATCCCTGTGTACTACTCCTTTAGAATGCATAAACTGTAGTGCGCTTAATACCTGAAGTGAAATCTTTATAGACTCGTCCTGTGATAAAACACCATTTTGCTCTAAATGGCCTTCAAGGGTACCACCATTTATATATTCCATTACGATGAAGACGTTATTGTCCTGCTCGATTAAATTAAAAATATTTACCATGTTGGGATGAGAAAATTTTGCCTGTATTTTCGCTTCATTAATGAAGCGTTTTCTCATAGAAGGATTTAACGAATATTCTGAGGAAAGAACTTTTACTGCTACAGTTTGATCAAGTTTGGTATGAACGGCTTTGTAAACTTCTCCCATACCTCCCTGACCAATCTTTTCTATTATATTATAATCAGCAACAAGCTTACCAATCACTTAAAATAAGCTGTCTCCTAATGTTGATATACCATCTTGGCATTTCCTACTTCAATAACGTCTCCGTTATATAAAACTTTTTGCCTAATTGAAGCTCCATTAACCTTAGTAGGAGCAAGAAAAGATCCATAGCTAATTATTTTATAAGTTCTTGGGTTTAACTTAACAATATTTGCATGGAGATTCTTAATAAAAAATCCTTTTACTTTCAAATTATTCCCTACGCTTTTGCCAATAGTAAAATGATTATTATTTATTTGAAACTCTCGGTTGTTTGAATCCACAAGAGTTGGAATTGTAGTAAATCTTTCAGATTTAACCCTATCTAAAATCTTCTGTTTATCCTGTTCATTAACCATGAAAGTACCTTCGGGAAAGTCTTCGTTATCACTTTCGCTTTGAAATGCAAGGTCAATTACAGTATCATCTTCAGATTCAAAATCTTTTAATTTATATTTGAACAGCATTTTACCAATAATTATTTCATCGTTAACCTCTAGCTGTTTTTCGACAATTCTTTTATTATTTACAAATGTCCCGTTTGTGCTTCCTGCATCTACAATTACTATTGTATTAACGTTTGTAAAGATTGTAGCGTGATGTCTTGATACAGCAGGGTTATTAATCACTATATCATTCTCTGAACCCCTGCCAATGGTAAGCTCAGGCTTATCTAATCTCTTTGAATCCAATAGCATTGAATTTAAAGATATTTCCAAGATTTGTTCCATCATAATTTTTACTCCAAATATACTGATATATTAAATGATATTATACTATATAAGTCTTAAAAGTAAAAGCGATATTTGTAAAACTTTAGATTTATATAGATATTAACAAAGTTAAGTTAAATAAAAAGATATTTATTTATATAACTTATTATAATCATTATATTATTAACTAAAAAAAATGTTCAAATACAGTTTGAGAAAATACTCTTTGATTGATAAGTAAGTTAGAGATAAAGTTGGGGAAATCTTGTAAATTGAAAAAATCATTATTATTAGAAATATAATAATAAATACGTGCAGGTTTCTTTTTAAAAATAACCTAAAAGAATCAACATTCTCACCTATATTTAGAAAATTGAGATTAATCCTAAAATTTTCTTTTTTAGATGACCTCAATTTCTGAGAAAATGCCGATGCAGAGGAATACCTTTTTTTAGGGTCTTTAGATATAGATTTTAATATCACTTTACTAAGAGATTTAGATATATAATCGTTGTATTCATTAGGCGGCACGGGTTGTTTTTCAAGGTGGCTTTTCATTATCTCAAATTCAGATTTGCTTGTAAAAGGAGTTCTTCCCGTAAGCATTTTATATAAAGTAATACCAAAAGAATAAATGTCTGTTGAAGCACTTGTTTGATCTCCTAAAATCTGCTCAGGGGTAAGATACATAACTGATCCGAGCATACCTGTCTTAGTATGTTTTGTTTTTTCATCTACTGACTTTGCGATTCCAAAATCAGCAACCTTCACTACCTTGCTCTTTGTAAACATTATGTTTGCTGGTTTTATATCCCTGTGTATTACCCCCTTTGAATGCATAAACATAAGTGCATTCAATACTGAATATGAGATATTCAATGCTTCATCAATATGTAAAATACCTTTTCTTTGAAGCATTTTTTCCAGCGTATCACCCTCAATATATTCCATAACCAGATAAGCTTTGTTATCTATTTCGAAAAAATTTAGAACATTTACGACATTGGGGTGAGAAAACTTAGCCTGTATCCTGGCTTCATTTATAAAGCGTTTTCTCATTGAAGGATTATCGGAAAATTCAGAAGAAAGAACCTTTATAGCTACTGTTTGGTCGAGTTTGGAATGAACAGCCCTATAGACGCTGCCCATGCCACCCTGGCCAACCTTTTCAACTATTTTATATTCCCCTATACTATTTCCAATCACTTTTTAATTTATTCCCTCAATGCTACATTTTAGACCTTCAAATAACAGTTATAGTAGCAATTATTTGCAAAACAGTAAACATATATTTTGTTAATTCTAATTTAGTCATTCGTGTAATTATCCATAATATTAAACAACTATTTATGTCCAGACAACCGGTATTTGAATACCATGCAAAAAGCATAAAAATTCCATTGGAGCTTCCAAATGCTCAAAATCAAATTATTCAAATTGAATCAGGCTATGCTTTTGGAGCAGGAAATCACTTTACTACCAAACTTTGCCTAGAGATGATACAAACTTTATATATTGAAAGAAGCTTTATAAACGTACTCGATGTAGGCTGTGGCAGCGGGATACTAGCAATCTGTGCAATTGCACTTGGCAGCAGCAGCGCTATAGCTATTGATATAGAGCTAGCAGTAATTGGAGAAACAAAAAAAAATGTGTATAAAAATGGATTTAGTTCACAAATTAAAGTTCAAAATACAAGTATTGATAATATAAATGATAGCTATGATTTAGTTATTGCAAACATCCTGACTGAAGAAATTGTAAATATAGGTAAACAACTTGTTTCAAGGTTAAACAAAAACGCATTATTAATACTTTCTGGTATTAGAATTGATGAAAAACAAATAATTATCGATGAATTTTCACAACTTAGAACTCATTTTAAAAAAATCTTGACTGAACATGATTGGTGCTCATTATTGTTTTGTAGAAAGTAGTATTTAAAACTGTTGATCTCGTATCCTGCCCAGCTATTACTTAATAAATAAAATTTGAGGAAAATAAAATAGATAATAAAAGTTTAGATAAGTCTGCGCTCAGTAAATATTTTTCTGAAGGATGTAAACCATTTAAAAACTGGAAAATTGGCGCAGAATACGAAGCGTTAGGAGTTTATCAAGAAGATGGCAAGGCAGTGAAGTATTCCGGACAGCGGGGAATTGAACAGATACTAAAGCTTCTTTCACAAGAAAATGAATATATTCCGCAGTTAAATGAAAGCCATATCATAGCTCTAAATGGTAACGAATCCAGCATCACGCTTGAGCCCGGAAGTCAAATTGAATTATCTGGAAAACAGCACGATTCGGTACATTCTATAAAAAATGAAATTGAAAATCATTTCAGAAGTTTATTAGAAATATCTAAAGACCTAAACATTCTGTTTATTAACAGTGCCCTACAGCCTTTAAGCGAGTTAGATGAAATAGAGCTTATCCCAAAACAGCGCTATTCAATCATGTATCCGTATATGGACAAAGTTGGAACACTTGGTCACAGGATGATGAAACAGTCATCTGCTATCCAAATTAGCATCGACTATTCAGATGAATCAGATGCAATGATAAAATTTAAAACTGCTATGGGAATTGTTCCGATTTTTTATTCTATTTTTGCAAATTCTCCTATTCTAGGCGGTAAGTTAAACGGATATAAGTCATACCGTGGTCATGTGTGGACTAATACTGATAATGACAGGTGCGGAATTCTTCCTTTCTCTTTTGATGATAACTTTTCATTTAATTCATATGTTAATTATGCAATAAATTCAGGCATGTATTTTGTCGAGCGTGGTGGACAGCTCCACAATATGACAGGAGTTACCTTTGATCATTTTATTATAAATGGTCATAATGATTTTACCGCTACACAGCAGGACTGGGAACTACATATTTCAACACTATTTCCTGAAGTCAGGTTTAAGAAATATATTGAGATCAGGTGTTTTGACAGCCAGCCATATGAAAATATGCTCGCTGTCCCGGCAATGATAAAAGGGATATTTTATGATACTGAGTGTCTTGATGCTGCCTGGGAGTTAGTAAAAGACTGGAGCTGGGAAGAAAGGCTACAAGCTTATAATTCAGTACATAAATATGCATTGCAAGCTGAAGTCAGAGGTAAGTCATTTCAAGAGCTTGCAATCGAACTTATCAATATAGCTAAAAACGGTCTTTTAACACAAGATAATCTGAATAAAAATGGTGAAAACGAAACAATTTATTTAAACAGTATAGAGCAAGATGTTACAAACGGCATATGCCCTGCTGATAAGCTCATCCAGAAATGGGAAAATGAATGGAAGGGAGATATAAAAAAATTAATTAAATACTGTGCATATGAGATTTAACTAAATCTCATTTCACAATAGACTCTTCTGCTACGGGAGTAATTGTACAATCACAGCGCTTAAAACCCGGAAGAAGAAATTTGTGAATCGCATCCTGACTATCAGACCCATACAACATAATAAATAAAAAGCTCCGCAAATGCACCGTACATGGCTCTTAGCTTTATCCCCTCAGCATCTGCATTATAAAAGCGTTTTGAACCCCCTTCATCCTTAGGACAGGATTCTGGAGCATGAACCTGTGTAATTAGAAATAACATTTATATACCTCCTATAAAATCTGTTAACCTATATTGTAATATTACTGAAATACTTTTTTGCTATCCAAAATAAGAATAACAGGTGCATCGTTTAATAGCTCAACCTGTAAGTTAAATTATTACTTCAAGCTATTATTAGATGAATTATTGACACCTGCAACGTGATAGGTTACATTATGACGTGGTTAAGAGCATTCGTCATAAGGGGCTCAGAAAACTATTTGAAACAGGTAGTCCTTCTGGCGTAAAACAAAATGACTCAAAAAGACTTCGAATTATACTTACTTTCTTAAATGAAGCTCATATGCTAGATGATATTAATTTTCCCGGATCAGATTTACATGCTCTTAAAGGTGAAAAAAAGAATTATTGGTCTTTAAAGGTAAGTGGCAACTGGCGTGTAATTTTTCGCTTTGATAACGGCAATGCATACGATGTAGATTATCTAGACTATCATTAGTAATAAGAGGTAATAACAATGACAAAAAAAATTATGTACAATCCACCTCATCCTGGAGAGATTATAAAAGAGGTTTATCTCGATCAGCTTGAATTGACGGTGACAAAAGCTGCCAGGGCACTAGATGTAACACGAAAGACATTATCATCAATAATAAATGGAAAATCAGGCATTAGCCCGGCAATGGCAATTCGTTTATCAAAAGCCTTTAACACAACTCCACAGCTATGGATGAATATGCAGCAGTCATATGACCTATGGCATACCCAAAATCAAATTGACATATCAAAAG
Organism: Deltaproteobacteria bacterium; assembly: GCA_004356685.1. Taxonomy (GTDB): domain Bacteria; phylum Desulfobacterota_D; class UBA1144; order Nemesobacterales; family N074bin48; genus N074bin48. The sequence continues at coordinate 866 of SMWS01000131.1, read as the reverse complement.
TAGAAAGTCTGCGAGCAACGGGTTAAATGTTTTTCAAACACAACAATTAATTATGCACAAAATATTATCAGAAAATTAAAACACTTTCTTACTATCCAAAATTAGCGTTACAGGTCCATCATTTGTTAGTTCTACCTGCATATGAGCACCAAACTTTCCTGTTTGTATCTTCAATTCTGATTTTTTTAGTTCTGAAACGAAATTTTCATACAATTCAAGCGCGTCCTCTCCTTTTGCGGCTTTATCAAATGAAGGACGCCTACCCTTCCTACAGTCTCCAAGTAATGTAAACTGTGAAACTACTAGAACTTCTCCTTTTATATCTAAAACAGAATGGTTCATTTTTGAATTATCATCCTCGAAAATTCTCAAATTGAGGGCTTTGGACACCAAATAATCAACATCAGATTTATTATCCCCCTTCTCTGCTCCAATCAGTATCAATAGTCCTTTGTCTATTTTTCCTATAACTTCACTATTGACTTTAACTTTAGACTGTTTTACTCTTTGTATGACTATTTTCATAACTTAAAGTAACTTTTTCAAAAAACTTAATAAATTAATTTAACATTTCGTGAAAATGTAGTAAAATACTTATATATTTTTAAATAAGTGGAGGATATATATAAAATGAAATCATTTATATTTGCATTAATTATATCAGGCTTTCTATTAACAGGCATTTCATATGCAGGATCTTATGACATTACTACAGGTCCCGGACATATGCCAAGCAAAATAGTTAAAGAACATATAGTTCAGCACGGCGAAGAACTTCATTTACTTTCCGCTTATTATCAACTGAATCCAAGAGAATGGCGCGAGATTTATAATAAAAATGATTATCAGATAGCAAACCCTAACTT
>SMWS01000130.1 GCA_004356685.1 Deltaproteobacteria bacterium | reverse complement strand
TCCAATACAGTATTTTTAGGGACATATACAAAAGCTCCATCGAAAAAATATGCTGTATTTAAGGCTGTAAAAGCTTCGGTTTCGATGTCCGCACACTTAAAAATATATTGGTCAATAACATTGCTGTCATCACTTAAAGATTCAGAAATAGGCTTTATCTTAACGTTACTATCGGTAGTTTTTATATTACTTAGCTCTTTTGAAAAAATACCATCTACAAATACCATCAAATGACTATTTAATTCTGGAATAATGTATTTGTTTAAATCAATCTTTCCTATATCTACCGGTTTTTCGCTCTGCAAATTAAACTTAGATTTAACAATGGGAAGTATATTTGTAAACCTCCAGTCTTCATCCTTAATAGTGGGAAAGCCAAGCTTAACAAAATTATCTATAGCGTCTTCTTTGGTACTATTAATTAACTCTGTTGAGTTGATATTACCCAATTTTTTAAATTGCTTATATCCTTCTAAATAACTGTCTACATTATCTTTTAGTATAATTTGCATCTATTTTTTTTAACTCCGATAAATTCATGAAGCGGTTTGAAGCTGTTCCCCAATACCGGCGTAACCTTTCTCTTCAAGTTCAAGTGCCAACTCTTTATTTCCTGACTTCTCAATCTTTCCATCTATCAATACATGAACATAGTCGGGCACAACATAGTTCAATAATCTTTGATAGTGAGTTATAATAATAAAAGATCGTTTGGAATTCCTCATGGAATTAATGCCGTCAGCAACTACTTGTAAAGCGTCAATATCCAGCCCAGAATCTGTTTCATCCAATATGCAAAGCTCTGGCTCCAGTACCTGCATCTGAAAAATTTCATTTCTTTTCTTTTCGCCTCCAGAAAACCCCTCGTTTACAGACCTGTTTAACATACTTTCATCTATCTTCAGATTTTTCATCTTTTCTTTAACGGTTTTTATAAACTCAACATGCTTTAGAGGCTCCAGCCCCTGATATTTTCTTCTAGAGTTAAGCGCTTCCCGCAGCAGATAAGTATTTGCCACCCCTGGAATCTCTACTGGATACTGAAAAGCCATAAAAATGCCTTCACAAGCCCTTTGTTCTGGTGCTAGTTCCAATAGATTCTTGCCTTTAAATGTTATTGACCCAGATGTGACTTTATATGATTCTCTACCGGCCAAAACCTGAGAGAGAGTACTTTTTCCAGAACCATTTGGGCCCATAATAGAATGAACTTCTCCAGGATTTATAGTTAAAGTAACTCCTTTTAGAATCTCTTTATCCTCAATTTTTACATGCAAATCTTTTATCTCTAACATAAATATTAACTCCTAAATGAATGTTTATTTAGAACAGGAAAATATAAAGATTAACCCACACTACCCTCTAAACTGACGCTTAGCAGCCTCTCTGCTTCTACAGCAAACTCGAAAGGTAACTCCTTAAATACATCCTTACAAAAACCATTTACAATTAATGAAACTGCATCTTCTGCAGAAAGCCCTCTTTGCTGGCAGTAAAATATCTGATCTTCACCAATCTTAGAAGTACTCGCCTCATGCTCCATCTGCGCTGTGGAATTATTAACTTCAATATAAGGAAAAGTATGAGCTCCACATTTATCGCCTATAAGCATCGAGTCGCACTGAGAATAATTGCGTGCATTCTCCGCATTTTTACCTATTTGAACAAGCCCTCTATATGTATTCTGACCAAAACCGGCTGATATACCTTTAGTAATAATAGTGCTTGTAGTGTTTTTGCCAATATGAATCATTTTTGTCCCAGTATCTGCCTGCTGGTGATTGTTGGTAAGAGCAACTGAATAAAACTCACCTATAGAATTGTCACCTTCTAAAATACAGCTTGGATATTTCCATGTAATTGCTGAACCCGTTTCAACCTGAGTCCATGAAATCCGTGATCTTTTTCCAATACACCTGCCCCTCTTAGTTACAAAGTTATATATACCACCCTTTCCATCTTTGTCTCCAGGATACCAGTTCTGAATAGTGGAATACTTAATAGTAGCATCATCATAGGCAATTAGTTCAACAACTGCAGCGTGTAACTGGTTCTCATCCCTTTTGGGAGCAGTACAACCCTCTAGATAACTTACATAGCTGCCCTGTTCAGCTATAATCAAAGTTCTTTCAAACTGCCCGGTATTTTCAGCATTAATTCTAAAATAGGTTGATAGCTCCATGGGACACCTTACACCCTTGGGAATATAAACAAATGAACCATCTGTAAATACCGCTGAATTAAGCGCAGCATAAAAATTATCATGTGTAGGAACCACATACCCCATATATTTTCTAACCAAATCAGGATGCTCTTGAACAGCTTCTGATATTGAACAAAATATTATCCCTATCTCAGCTAATTTTTCTTTGAAAGTTGTAATAAGTGAAACACTGTCAAACACAATGTCGACAGCCACACCTGCCAGCACTTTTTGCTCCTCTAGAGGAATACCAAGCTTGTCATAGGTTTCTTTTAATTCTGGATCAATATCGTCCAAGCTCTTTGGCTTTTCTTTAATTTTTGGAGCTGCATAATAGCTGATATCATTAAAATCTATTTCGGGATATGTTATATTGGGCCATTTAGGCACATCCATCGTTAACCAGTGATTATAGGCCTTTAATCTCCAATCAAGTAACCATTGAGGGTCATTCTTTTTCTCGGATATCATCCTTATGACATCTTCATTCAAACCTTTAGGCGCTATATCCTGCTCTATATCTGTTACAAAACCATATTTATATTCCTGTTCAGCTAGTTGCTCAATATCAACACTCATTAATAAACCTCCATATTCAAACTGTCATTGCTCTGTATTTTTGATCATATCGTATATCGATGTGCTTTCTAGTATATGCAGCATAGCTACCTTTATTTTATCCCATACCGGCAACTGGGGACATTGATCATGGAAAATACAAATTTTATTCTTATCCATACAATCTATTATTCTAAATTCCCCTTCAATTGCCTCATATACCTCTTTTAAAGTTATCTCCGAAGGCTGCCTTCTAAGCACATATCCTCCTTCGGGACCAACCATTGACTTTAATATCCCTCTTTCTACAAGCCTTCTCATAATTTTTGCAAGATAGTTCAAAGGAATATGCTGACTGTCAGAAATTTCCTTCATATTCAACATGTCAACTGGCCTTCTACCCATAAAAGTAAGAGACCTTACGGCATAATCTAAAGTTCTGCTAACCTGCATAATTTAATACCTATTATGGATTATATGTATCTATAATATATAAGATGCCCAGACCCGCACTAATGTCAAGGCACAAATTATCTAATAAATTTTACAAATAACCTAGTTTGGTTAGGCCACTGACGATTTTTTTAAGGCTTTGCTCTATAGTCTCTGATGAGGTGTTTACTGTAATTTCTGGATTATCCGGTTTTTCATAGGGATCTGAAATTCCCGTGAAATTTTTTATTTCACCGCTAAGCGCCTTTTTATATAGTCCTTTTAAATCTCTTTTTATACATTGTTCTAATTCACAATCCACAAAAACTTCAATAAAATCTTGAATTTCCTCTCTTGCCTCTTGTCTTATAGATTTATAGGGAGATATAGCACATGTAAGAGCAACAGATCCACATCTGGTAATTATTTTTGCAACATAAGATATCCTTCTGATATTTTCATCTCTATCTTTTTTAGAAAAGCCAAGTCCCTTGGAAAGTCTTAACCTAACCTCATCTCCATCCAGTATTTCTACATGCCTATTTTTCTTCTCAATTTCATCCCTTAACACTTTTGCCAAGGTCGATTTACCAGAGCTAGGCAGTCCCGTAAACCACACTGTAAATCCATTCATCTAATTAAACTCTCCTCTTTTAAAAGCAACTAAGATTAAAGAAGCACAAATGCTGAACTGTAAAAACAAGAAATATGATGTAAAGCAATACAAACATTTAACCAAACAATTAATTAAATTGGAAGGAAATAATAATTCTTTTTCAATAAATAGAATACTAGTTTTGAAGAAAACTGTTCAGTAGTGTACCCATATCAGAATCAGCAATCTTTTCTAATGCCCGTTTTTCAATCTGTCTGATTCTTTCTCTTGTGAGGTCAAATCTTTTACCTATTTCATCAAGGGTATAAGTACTTTCCTTGTCTATGCCAAACCTAAGCCTTATTATCTCCTCTTCCCTCGGGGTAAGTATTGCAAAAGACTCCCTCAACCTCTTCATAAGCCCATCCATTGCCATTACAGAATCAGGCGCGGGTGAGCCATCATCTGCTACAAAATCAAGGAGCGTTGCCTTCTCTCCATCCAGTATCGGTGTATCTAACCTTACAGCATCATTTGTTGTTGCATCCAGTATCCTCTTTACCCCCTCAACCGATATCCCAGCCTCTTCTGCTACCTCTTCAGGCATTGGCTTTCTTCCAAGCTCCTTATGCAGTATTGAGCTTATACGATATACCTTGCTTGCCTGCTCTAACACATACACAGGCACTCTTATCGTCCTTGTCTGATCAAGCAGTGCCCTCGATATTGCCTGATGTATCCACCACGATGCATAAGTGGAAAACTTATACCCCTTTGTATGATCAAATCTCTCCACTGCCCTCATAAGCCCCACATTGCCTTCCTGTATTAAATCAGACAGCGGAAGCCCCCTTCCCATGTATCTCTTCCCTATACTCACCACTAACCTCAGGTTTGCTTTTACAAACCTCTCCTTGAATAAGTTAGCCTTCTCTAAATACGCTCTCTTGTATCCATTTAAATGCTCTACCCTTTTCTCTATTAGTTTTATCTTCTCTATTCTCTTCTTTCCCCTTAGTCCTTTTACTAGGTTAATACTGCCGTTTGTGTTCCTTTCCACTATCCTTCTCATATCCATTGCCATTGATTCGCATTTCTTTATCTTTGAAGATACCGAGACCTCTTCTTTTGCTGTTAGCAGAGGCTCTACCGACATATCCTTAAAATACGAATACAGCAGCCTGAACTGCTCATCCGGGGTCCATTTATGCTTTTCTTCCTCTTCTTCTATCTTCTGCAGCTCTTTTGTGGTGGGTTGTTCAAACTCAAAATCATCCTC
>SMWS01000129.1 GCA_004356685.1 Deltaproteobacteria bacterium | reverse complement strand
CTTCCTAATTTAAATGGTGACTATATATCGGATGCCCTAGCAGGTCAGGTTGGAGGATTGGGTGTGGCGCCAGGCGCCAATATTGGCGATCCGTATGCTTTATTTGAAGCAACACACGGCACGGCACCCAAATATGCGGGTCAGGATAAAGTCAACCCAGGTTCGCTAATACTTTCTGGTGTAATGATGTTTGAGTATCTTGGGTGGACAGAAGCCGCAGAGCTAACCGTAAAAGCAATGGAACAAACTATTTTAGATAAAACAGTCACGTATGATCTGCACAGACAGATAGAAGGAGCAACACTTCTTAAATGTTCAGAGTTTGCAAAGGCTATTGCAGATAATATGGATAACTCTTAATAAATTTAATTTAATATAAAAGCGTTGGAGAGAATATAATGAGCAGACCAAAAATTTCAGTAATAGGAGCGGGAAATGTTGGAGCGACAGCTGCAATGAGACTCGCTGAATCAGAATTGGGAGATGTGGTACTGGTAGATATAGTTGAGGATATGCCTCAGGGTAAGGCCCTTGATTTAATGGAGATGGGCCCGGTTGTAAAATATGATGTTAATATAACAGGTACTAATGGTTACGAAGAGACAGCGGATTCTGATATTGTAATAATTACTTCGGGGCTTCCCAGAAAGCCTGGAATGAGTAGAGATGATTTGCTTGCTACAAATACGAAGATTGTCACTCAGGTTACTTCAGAGGTAGCCAAAAAGTCGCCCAATGCAATACTTATTCTTGTTACAAACCCTCTTGATGCAATGACTTATGTTGCTTATAAAACAAGCGGTTTTCCAAGAGAAAGGGTTTTAGGTATGGCTGGAGTGCTTGATTCTGCAAGATTCACGGCTTTTATTTCCATGGAGCTAGACGTCTCAGTAGATAATATTCAGGCCTTTGTACTTGGCGGACATGGTGATGACATGGTTCCGATAGCAAGATTTACTACAGTAGCGGGTATTCCTATTACAGAGTTGCTACCTCAAGACAGGATTGATGCGTTAATTCAGAGAACAAGAGACGGAGGAGCCGAAATTGTGAAGCTTCTTAAAACGGGCAGTGCTTTTTATGCTCCAGGGGCATCTGCAGTGCAAATGGCAGAATCAATTCTAAAAGACAAGAAAAAAATTCTTCCCTGCTGTGTATATGCAGATGGAGAATATGGTATAGACGGAACATTTGTTGGCCTGCCTGTTAAATTGGGTAGGAACGGTATTGAGGAGATTATTCAAGTTAAATTAACGAAAAAAGAAAAAGAAGAATTACACATATCCGCTAGTCATGTAAAAGAACTATGTGAGAGGATTCACGAGCTGGGTCATTTGTAATATTCATAGGGCTTGAGTGCTACTTTCGATTAATTAGTATACTGCCCAATCTTTTATTCTTACAATTAAATATCTTATTTATGGAGAAAAATAATGGCTATTTCTGCCACTCAGAATTATACGACTTTAAGAACTGATAATTGGCGGGTAGCGCCTATAATTACTGTAATTATTCTTGGCTCTTTTGTAATATATGCAACATGGAGAGCGCTAGAGAATCAATATTATTTAGCTGAACCTTACCTTTCACCATTTTATTCTCCACTGATAAATCCAGAGTGGTGGCCGATTTCTCCTGCGATATTGATATTATGGGCACCAGGACTTTTCAGGTTTACATGTTATTACTACAGAAAGGCATATTACCGTTCGTTTGCCGGGATGCCGCCTGCATGTGCTGTAGAAGGCAGAAGCAAAGAAAGCTATAGCGGTGAGAGCAAATTTCCACTTATATTACAAAACCTGCACAGGTTCTTTTTCTATGCGGCTTCAATAGTTTTAATTTTTCTTTGGTATGATGCATTTAAAGCTTTTAATTTTGATGGTCACTACGGAGTAGGCGTTGGATCGATTATACTGGTATTAAATGTCTTTCTTTTGAGTATGTATTCACTTTCCTGCCATTCATTCAGGCATCTGATTGGTGGCAAATTAAATGTATTTTCATCCTGTCCAACAAGATTTACACTTTGGAAAGGGGCAAGCTCCTTAAATGAAAGACATATGTTATGGGCATGGGTAAGTCTTTTTGGAGTATGCTTGACTGATCTTTATATAAGGCTTGTTGCAACAGGCGTTATAACGGATATGAGGTTAGTTTGAAAATGGATAAATATGAAACACATGAGCATGATGTAATTGTTATTGGTGCTGGTGGCGCAGGACTGCGGGCTGCAATTGAAGCATCCGCACAGGGAGCAACAGTTGGTTTGGTTTGTAAATCCTTGCTTGGAAAAGCGCATACTGTAATGGCTGAGGGTGGTATAGCAGCTGCTATGGCAAATGTGGCTCCTGAAGATAATTGGGAAACACATTTTAAAGATACAATGTATGGCGGCAAGATGCTCAATAACTGGCGGATGGCTGAAATTCATGCCAAAGAATCTCCGGACAGAATCAGGGAACTGGAAAGGTGGGGAGCTCTATTCGACAGAACCAAAGAGGGGAAAATAAATCAGAGAGCATTTGGAGGTCATACCTGGAAAAGACTCTGTCATGTTGGTGACAGAACTGGACTTGAACTAATAAGAACTTTACAGGACAAAGGAATACATTCTGGCATCGATGTTTATATGGAATGTATAATAACCGATTTACTTAAGGACGGAGATAAAGTAGTAGGTGCTTTTGGTTATTGGAGAGATACAGGGAAATTCGTATTATTTAAAGCTAAGGCAATAATCTTAGCTACGGGTGGTATCGGTAAAATATACCAGGTTACTTCGAATTCATGGGAATATACCGGAGATGGTCATGCACTTGCATACAGAGCAGGAGCAGAACTAATTGATATGGAATTTATACAGTTTCACCCTACTGGTATGGTTTGGCCGCCAAGCGTAATAGGAATTTTAGTCACTGAAGCTGTTAGAGGTGAGGGAGGAATACTTACAAACTCTAAGGGCGAAAGGTTTATGGAAAAATATGATCCTGAGAGGATGGAGCTTTCTACAAGAGATGTAGTTTCGAGGGCTATCTATACTGAAGTCAAGGAAGGCAGAGGTACTCCGCATGGAGGCGCATATTTAGATATCTCCCATATAGGGGCTGAATATATAATGAAAAAACTTCCCAGTATGTATCATCAGTTTATGGAATTTGCGGATATTGATATAACTAAAGGTCCTATGGAAGTCGGGCCTACGACTCATTATGTGATGGGTGGGGTAAGAGTAAATGCCGAGACTGGAGAGAGCACTGTAGGTGGGTTGTTTGCGGCCGGAGAAGTGTCCGGAGGAATGCACGGGGCTAACAGGCTTGGAGGAAACTCTCTTTCAGATCTTCTTGTATTTGGCAGAAGAGCTGGTTTAGGCGCTGCTGAGTATGCTAATCAAATCGATTCAAATACTCTAAATATTAATAATCAGCAGATTGCTGAACATGAAAAAGAAATGCTTGCTCCATTTAGCAATAGTAATGGGAAAAACCCATATACTGTTCATCAGAAACTGCAGGTAATTATGCAGAACTATTTTGGAGTCTTCAGAATAGAAGACAAATTAAAACAGGGATTAAAAGAGTTAGAAGCTCTAATTAATGATTCAAAAGTGCTTAGTATTGAAGGCTCGCGAATATTCAATCCCGGATGGAATCTAAGTATAGACTTAAACTCGTTGTTTATAGTTTCTGAGGCTGCAGCAAGATGCGCACTGCAAAGAGAAGAGAGCAGAGGCGCTCATAGCAGGGTCGATTATCCTGAAAGCGACAACAAAAAATGGAATACAGTAAATTCTGTCATATCACAAGATGGAGATTCTATGAAATTAGTGTTTTCTCCACTACCAGAAATGCCAGATGAGCTCAAAAGCTTATTTTCGGAGGATCAATAATGGCTGAAGCCGTACTTAGAGTTTTTAGAGGGGACTCAGAAAACGGAGAGACAAAAGACTATAAAGTACCTGTTGAAGAAGGCATGGTAGTACTGGACGCCCTTCTTTATATCCAGGCAAATTATGATGGAGATTTAGCAGTCCGGTGGAACTGTAAAGCAGCTAAATGTGGTTCTTGCAGTACAGAGATCAATGGTATACCAAAGCTTTCATGTAAAACAAGGATGGATAGTCTACCCCGTGATGAACCTATAACGGTATACCCAATTAAAGCTTTTCCTGTAATTAAGGATCTTGTTACTGATGTAAAATGGAACTATCAAAAGCAAAAGGAAATTCCACCGTTCACGCCCCCTGAAGATGAAGAAATGATAATGTATCAGGATGACGTAGAAAGAAGTCAGGAATTTAGAAAATGTATTGAATGTTTTTTGTGCCAGAATGTGTGCCATATTTTAAGAGATAATAACGCCAAGGAATCCTTTTTTGGTCCAAGGTACTTGATAAAGATTGCAGAACTCGATATGCATCCACTGGACACAGTTGATAGAAGTGAGCTGCTTAGAAATGAAGCAGGTGTTGGCTTTTGTAATATAACAAAGTGCTGTACTGAAGTATGCCCAGAAAACATACGTATAACAGACAATGCAATTATTCCACTAAAAGAAAGGGTTGTAGATAAATATTTTGATCCGATTAACTGGATACTTTCAAAATTAAAAGAAGATTAATAGCTCAAGTAGTATTTGGAGGATAGTAAGAATTGAATATACACGAGTATCAAGCTAAGGAATTACTATCAAAAAATGGTATAAATGTGCCTGCCGGAAAAGTAGCATTCTCCAGTGATCAGGCAATACGAATAGCAAATGATCTGCAGTCCGAAAAATTTGTTGTAAAAGCTCAGATACATGCCGGAGGCAGGGGCAAGGGAGGCGGAGTAAAGATTGCCTCAACTGTTGAAGATGTAGGACGACTGACCTCTGATATGATTGGTATGAAGCTTATAACACATCAAACCGGTCCTGAAGGTAAATTGGTAGGTAAAGTACTTATTGAAGAAGCTTCTCAAATAGAAAAAGAGTTTTATTTGGGAATGGTTATAGATAGATCTGAAGAAAAAATTGTAGTCATGGCAAGCCCTGAGGGCGGGGTTGAAATTGAAGAGGTAGCAAAAAACAGTCCTGACAAAATAATTAAAGAATATGTTGATATTTCAGTTGGTTTACTGCCATTTCAGTGTAGAAAAATTGCATACTTTCTTGGACTTAAAGGTAAAACTGCCAATAAAGCTGTAAACTTAATTCTTAAATTGTATGAAGTATTTATAAAAAGTGACTGTTCTCTTGTAGAAATAAATCCAATGATTCTTACTAAATCAGACTATCTCATACCACTGGATGCAAAATTAAATATAGACGATAATGCCCTATATAGACACAAAGACCTATCGGAATATCACGATCCTGATGAAGAAGACTCTAATGAATTAGAGGCAAGCAAGTGGGGTATAAGCTACGTAAAACTGGATGGGAATATTGGATGTCTTGTAAATGGTGCTGGTCTTGCAATGTCTACAATGGACATTATTAAATATCATGGTGGAGAACCCGCTAATTTTTTAGATGTTGGAGGAGGAGCCACGCCGCAGCAGGTTACTCAGGCGTTTAAAATGATACTGAGCGATAAAAATGTGAAGGCTGTATTTGTTAATATATTTGGCGGAATAATGAAGTGTGACACAGTTGCAACTGGTATTATTTCAGCTGCCAAAGAAGTAGGTATTGAGGTGCCTCTTGTGGTTAGATTAGAGGGAACTAATGTCGAAATCGGAAGAGAAATGCTTTCAAAATCAGGTCTAAATATAATTACAGGTAGTGACATGAAAGAATGTGCCGCAAAAGTTGTTGAATCTGCTCAAAATTCCTAAATACTTATTAATATTTCTTTTCTTGACAACACTATCTTCGTGATTATTTTTAAACTTGATAATCTAAATTAAATAAAATTTATATTTTTCTCTTGTTTTTGGAGGAATTTGCATGGCAAAAAGTAAAATAATTGGAATAGATCTTGGGACAACCAACTCTGTTGTATCTATAGTTGAAGCCGGAGAGCCCAAGGTTATTATTAATGAAGAAGGTTCAAGGATTACGCCTTCTGTAGTTGCATTTACTAAAGACGGTGAAATACTGGTTGGAAATCCTGCTAAAAGACAGGCGGTTGTTAATCCCGAAAACACTATTTATTCGGTAAAAAGATTAATAGGCCGGAGATTTGAGGAAGCTGAAGAAGACGCAAAAAAAATTCCTTACAAAGTAGTTAAAAATAAAAATGGTGATGCCTGGGTAGAAGTAGATGGTAAACAGTACTCACCTCCGCAAATATCATCGCATATACTGTCAAAATTGAAAAAAGCTGCAGAGACTTATCTTGGACAATCTGTTACGGAAGCAGTTATTACAGTCCCGGCTTATTTTAATGACAGCCAGAGACAGGCTACAAAGGATGCAGGCAAGATTGCCGGTCTTGAAGTTAAAAGAATTATTAATGAGCCAACTGCAGCAGCACTGTCGTACGGTTTTGATAAGAAAAAAGAGGGTATGTTAGCAGTCTATGATTTAGGCGGTGGAACTTTTGATATCTCAATACTTGAAATCGGAGATAATGTTATTGAGGTAAAATCTACAAACGGTAATACCAGTCTTGGCGGTGATGATTTTGATAGAAATATTATGGATTACATTATCGGTGAATTTAAAAAAGATCAGGGTATTGATTTAAGCAATGATAATATGGCGCTGCAGCGTCTGAGGGAAGCGGCAGAAAAAGCAAAAATTGAACTATCTAATACTATGGAGACAGAAGTTAATCTTCCGTTTATTACTGCTGATGCTAACGGTCCCAAGCACTTAGTCTTAAAGATAACACGCTCTAAATTTGAGCAATTAGTTGAATCTTTGATAATTGGAACACTCGAATCTTGTAAGCAGGCACTTAAAGATGCAGGGCTTAAAGCTTCCGAAATCACCGAAGTAATATTAGTTGGCGGTTCTACCAGGATACCACTGACACATAAAGTTGTTACTGACTTTTTTGGCAGAGAACCTAATAAAAGCATTAATCCTGATGAAGTAGTTGCGCTTGGAGCAGCAATTCAGGCAGCAGTTTTAGGAGGAGATGTAAGGGATGTACTGCTTTTAGATGTTACTCCTCTTTCTTTAGGTATTGAAACTCTGGGAGGAGTTATGACTCCAATAATTACGAGAAATACCACCATTCCTACTAAAAAAAGTCAGGTATTTACAACTGCAGAGGATAATCAAATGTCTGTGGAAATACATGTTCTTCAGGGTGAAAGACAAATGGCAGGAGATAACAGAACTTTAGCTAAATTTATTTTGGATGGAATTCCACCTTCTCCAAGAGGTGTGCCTCAGGTCGAAGTAACATTTGACACCGATGCAGATGGTATATTACATGTATCTGCCAAGGATCAGGCTACTCAAAAGGAGCAAAAGGTTAAAGTTGAGGCTTCAAGCGGACTCAGTAAAGAAGAAATTGACCAAATGGTTAAAGAATCAGAAGAAAAAGTAGAAGAAGATAAGGAAAGAAAAGAGCTTGTAGAAATCAGAAACAAATTGGACGAACTTATTTATAGAACGGATAAGAGTTTTAAAGAGCTTGGCGACAAACTTGGCGATGAAGAGAAAAAAGAGCTTGAAGATAGTCTTGAACAAGGAAGTTCTGCCTTAAAAGGTGAAAATAAGGCAGAACTAGAAAGCTCCCTTGAAAGAATTACAAAATCGTCACATAAGCTAGCAGAACTTATGTATAAACAGGCATCTGAAACATCAGAGCAGCCTACAAACGGAGCTGATCAAGGACAGGATGAAGGGGCAGAAGCTGACTTATCGGCAGATTCATCATCTGATGACACACAGAAAAAAGATGATGACGACGTTATTGATGCCGAATTTACCGAGAAATAACCCAATGGAGGATAAAATAGATAATGAAGGCTGAAATTCATCCGGATTATAAAGAAGTGACTGTAACTTGCGCTTGTGGAAATGTTATTACGACAAAATCGACAAAATTACAAGATTTCGGTATAGATATATGCTCTAACTGTCATCCTTTTTATTCAGGAAAAGAAAGAGCTACAGAGGCTAAAGGACAGGTAGAAAGATTTAGAAGAAAATATGGCAACAAATCTGCTAGTAGTTTGTAAAAATTTTTATTCCCATATATACAATTATTAATATTTACTAGCCGTCCATCACTCTTATTTTCATTCTTTGTTAATAAATTCCTTTACTTTCACCATCATATGATTCTATAATAGTAATAATTCTAATATGGAGAGGTATTTATGAGTAGTGAATATCCTAGAGAAAAAATCAGAAATGTTACTATTGTTGCGCCCCATGGCGCTGGCAAAACAAGTCTTGCCGAAGGGCTTCTTTATATAAATGGCTCTATAGATAAGCTGGGTAAAGTAGACAACGGTTCATGTTATCTTGATTCCGAAGCAGAAGAAAAAAATAGAAAAATGACATTAAATACCCAAGTAAGTTATTACGACAACAAGGGCTTTAATGTAAATTTGATTGATACTCCCGGTTTCCCAAATTTCTTATATCAAACAGAACTTGCAGTTGATGTTTCAGATAGTGCGATCGTAATAGTAAGTGGAATCGCAGATTCAAAAGAACAGATTGACCGGTACTGGGATATTGCAAACTCAAGAAATGTTGCAAGCCTAATATTTATGAATAAGATGGACAAGGAAAGAGCAGATTTTGAGGCCTCGCTTAATCATTTAAAAGAAAATCTAAAAATAAATCCAGTTGTATTGTCTATACCTATAGTTTCAGAACAAGATTTTAAAGGAGTAGTCGATTTATTGAGTATGAAGGCTTATTACTGCGAAGATTCAAAATCAACAATAGGTCTAATTCCTGACGATCTATTAGATCTATGCAGTAGTTACAGAGAAAAACTTATAGATTCAATAGCTGAAAATGATGATGAACTGCTGGAAAGATATCTAAATGGCGATGAAATAAGTGATGAAGAACTACTTAGCACATTAAGAAAGGCTGTTGTAGGTGGAGATGTTATCCCTTTAGTAGTAGGATCTGCCACAGAGCTTATAGGCTTAGACTATCTGTCAGAAACAATTAATAATATTTTGCCAAATCCTTTGGAAAGAAAGCTCGTTCCTACAATAAAAGATGATGAGAAATCACAGATTAAACCTATGGAAGATGGCCCTGTAATATGTTCAGTATTTAAGACAATTTCTGATCCTTATGCGGGTAAAATCAGTATTTTAAGAGTCTTTTCAGGTTCAGTAAATTCTGATGCTACATTAATTAATACATCAACTAATTCGAAAATCAAAATTGGACAGATATCAAAGATTTTAGGAAGGAAACAGACACATATAGACCAGGCCAGGTGCGGAGATATTATTACTCTTAGCAAAATTAAAGGTTTGGAAACTACACAAACCCTGACTTCAGATAGTGAGCTTCACAAAGTAATATTTTCAAGCCCGCCCAGTGCTGTACTTTCTTATGCTATACAACCCCAGAGTAGGGGAGATGAAGATAAGCTAATGCCATCGCTTGCAAAAATTTCTGAAGAAGATCCAACTATAGATTACCACAGGGATGAACAAACCAATGACTTTTTACTTTCAGGGACAGGTCAGATACATGTTGAAGTAATAGTGGAAAGACTTAAAAATGTATACGGAGTAACAGTTGATTTGAAGACGCCAAAGGTGCCTTATAAAGAGACTATAAAAAAGAGTTCTAAAGCAGAAGGTAAATATATTAAACAAACAGGAGGAAGAGGGCAATACGGCGATGCATGGATACAGCTGGATCCGCTTCCAAATGGACAGGACTTTGAATTTGTAGATAAAATAGTGGGTGGCGCAATACCTAAAAACTATATCCCATCTGTGCTAAAAGGCGTTAAAGATGCTATGAAAAAAGGGGCTTATGCAGGTTATCCAATAGTAGGAGTAAAAGTAACCCTTTTCGATGGGAAATACCATCCGGTAGATTCGTCTGATGTGGCATTTCAAATAGCAGGATCTATGGGTTTTAAAAAAGCTATGGAAAATGCAAGGCCTACTTTATTAGAACCTATTATGAAAATGAAAATATTTACCCCTGAGGATGTGATGGGAGATGTTATTGGAGATATTAATGCAAGAAGGGGTAAGGTCTCGGGTATGGATACAGCATCAGGAGGCAGTGAGGTAAATGCCAATGTTCCTATGTCAGAAATTTTAACTTATGCCCCTGAACTTCGCTCAATAACAAGCGGAAGAGGGAATTTTAGTGTAGAATTTTCTCATTATGAAGAAGTACCTGCACATATTTCTCAAAAGATTATTGAAGAGCTAAATTCTGAAAATTCTACAGAAAAATAAGGCTATTTGTTTACTTATTAATGATATCTTCGTTTGATAACAAGCATCCTCGTATTAAAGATAGTGTTTTTATTGCACAAAGCGCACAAGTCATAGGTGACGTCAGCATTGCTGAGAATTCAAGCGTTTGGTTTAATTCAGTAATAAGGGGGGATGTTCATTATATTAAAATAGGTAAAAATACCAATATTCAGGATGGTTGCGTTCTACATGTAACAAAAAATATAAACCCACTAATAATTGGTGATCATGTTACTATTGGTCACAGGGTAGTAGCCCACGGATGTAAGATAGGCAGTAATACTTTAATAGGTATTGGATCTGTAGTTTTAGATGGCGCGGTTATAGAAGAGCTATCTGTGGTTGCTGCCGGATCGTTAGTCCCTCCTGGATACAAAGTGCCAGAGGGTGTTTTGGCAGTGGGTATACCTGTGAAAATAAAAAGGGAACTAAAAAAAGTAGAAATTGACAGAATTTATGAACTTTCTAAAAATTATGTAGAATATTCCAGGCGCTATATCTCTCAAAATTATTAATTCTAATTATTACTGTGAATTTTGCTTCCATCGATTTAGGCACTAATAGCTTTAGAATTCTTGTAGCAAGACTACAAAAGAACAATAAAATAAAGTTCATCTATAAAAAAAGCGTTAT
>SMWS01000128.1 GCA_004356685.1 Deltaproteobacteria bacterium | reverse complement strand
AATGAGAGAAGAAATCTCTAGCCTGGAACGCTGGGCAGCTGACAGAGCTCAAAAAGCCTCAAGATAGTTTTTTATTCCACCATCTCCTAATTATTTGTTAATTTAGTATATTAATAATCAACTATAAAAGCGCAATACTTAGAATGTGAGAAATGCCTTTTAATTAAAAAGTAGGCTCTAATCTCCATATCTACTTGCATCGACGCCCACAATTTTTACTCTATTATTGTCCTGATTACTGCTGTAATTTTCTGCAAAATTATTAAAGTAACCATTTAAAAAGTTGCCATAGCGTCCTTAGAAAACCGAAAATTCTTAATATTCTATTAAAAATCATAAAAAATATTGTATACTTGTTGACTTAACGCTAAGTTAGCATTAGCTTTTCTTTAATTTAAAAGTTAAATAAAGTGCGTGAAATTAAAATATAAAGTATAAATATTATTAATATATATAGTAAGAACCTATGATTATTCAATGTGATCAATGTGATAGAAAGTTTCGGGTGGATGATGCCAAAATCAAACCACCAGGCAGCAGGGTTAGGTGTTCCAAATGTGGCAATGTTTTTTTTGTAGAAAAGAAAGAAACCACAAAATCCCCAGAAAAATCCGCTGAAGCGCCACCTTCAAACAATAATCTGCGGATAGACACTGAAGCAAAGATAGGACAGGAAAAAGGTCATATCGAGACAGCCAAAGAAGCTCCAAAAGAACAGATTCCTGTTAGAGATGACACTCAGCCAGACAGTGATAAAAATGAAAAAGTTTGGTCTATAGAGCAGGATGAAGACTTTCCTGGTCCGGATTTTGCAAAACCCTCAATCGAAGTAGATATTAAAAGTCAGGATAAGACAGAAGATCAGCCCACTAAAGAAGATGTAGGGCTTCAGACCGACAGTGAGGAGTCTCAGGAAGATTCATCTATATCGTGGGCTTCTTTAGACACAGAAGATAACGATCAACCTGCAAACAAGCCGCCTGCTGCAAACAATCAGCCGCCTGATGATGACCTCACTCCACCTTTACAAACAGAACCGCCTGCCGAAAACAAAGAATTAGAAACTCAGCAAACTGAGCCTGAAGTTTCTCAGACAGCTGCCCAAAGTAGCGCAACAGATATAACCGAGCCACCTACTGAAGGACCAAACCTTGATCTTGATACCGATAAGGCAAACCAAGTAGACCAGCAGCAGTCTTTTGAAGCATCACAAACCCAGGAAGACATATTTAGTTCTAACTTATCGGTAGATCGGCAAAAAATGTCAGAGATGCAGGCAGAATCCTATGGCGGCAAGGCTACAGTATACGATTCTGGTTATGACAGCCCTGTTAAAAAATCCAGCTATAAACCACAAAGAAAAAGTGTTGGATCAAAAGTTGGATCACTTATTGGGAAAATCGTGGTTGCACTGTCGATTCTTGTGATAATTGGAAGCATAGGGTTAATAATAGCAGTTAATTTAGAAATTCTGTCTAAGGAAAAAACTAAGGAATTAAGAAATTTTTTAGTGTCCAACCTTCCTATTGATATTAAAAATCCGCTTGAAGGTATAGATATTACACAAACTCAGGGCCAGTGGATAAACTCAAGCAATGGCCCTCTTTTCGTAGTACGGGGCAACATTACCAATTTTACTGATAACATTGTAAATTATATACAACTGAAGGCAGAATTTTTAAATAACGGACAGATCATATATGATGCTCAAATCTATGCAGGTAATACCTTTACAAATAAGGAACTGCAAACCTTGCCTCTCGACGAAATATCAAATAGGTTAAATAGAAAAAATGGAGATATCGATTTCAGCGATCCCAGGAAGCTGGCAGGTAAGAATTATAATTTAATGCCAGGAGATTCAATTAATTTTTATTCCATTTTTCCTTCAAAGAGTCAGATATTAGGTCTAAAACACAGTGTAGAAGTAGTAGACGCAGAAATCATTCTAATAGAAAAATCGGAATAATTAAATTTTCAAATTGCTATATACAAATTCTAAAGTAAAATACCTCTCTTAATTTTATTTAATAGATAAATATTATGAAAACTACAAAATTGAAAATTAGCATAAGCCAGGATGGACTCCTGCCTCAGGAAACTGTTGATGTGGAAACATTGGAGTTTCCCGTAATACCTAAAAAACTTTTAAAGGCACTGGGTTTTGAACGCGTCGATACAAACACATTTGTAGGCGTTCTTCCGGTTTTTATCAACCTCTATGATAAAGAGCAGGAAATAGAAATAGAGCTTGGTGTAAATCAACCTGAAATGAGAAAAAAAGTATTAGAGGTTATTCAGTTCAATACTCCTGAAGATCAGAGAATTGAACTAAAACCTGAAACCCCCGTTGTAAAACCTAAATCTAAAAGGGGTAGAAAACCTAAAGTAAAAAAAGAAGAAAGCTAGAAATATGTTAGAGGATAAAATCGAAGAAGCTCTAACCTTTGATGATGTAGTATTACTGCCATCCTATTCTGAAGTTTTGCCTGGTGAAGTAGACGTTTCCACGTCTCTTACTTCCAATATCAAACTAAACATCCCCTTAATAAGTGCCGCGATGGATACGGTTACTGAAGCTCAAACCTCCATTTCTATGGCTCAGGAGGGCGGCATAGGGATAATTCATAAGAATTTTAGTATAGAAGATCAGGCTTCTGAGGTGCAAAAAGTAAAAAAATACGAAGGGGGTATGATAATAAACCCTCTTACTGTAAGACCCGATAATAAAGTTGGCGATGCTATAAACATCATGCTAAGTAAAAATATCACGGGGCTTCCTGTTATACGGGGCGACAATACTCTTCTTGGAATCGTTACATACAGGGACCTTCGGTTTGAAAAAAACCTGGACTATCCTGTTAAAAAAATAATGACCAAGAAGTCCAAGCTTGTAACAGTTAAAGAAGACATATCTTTAGAATCAGCAAAACAATTACTTCATAAATATAAAATTGAAAAATTGCCGGTAGTTAATGATAAGTTCAAATTAAAAGGGCTTATCACGATGAAAGATATAGAGAAAATCGAAAAACACCCTCTTGCCTGTAAGGATAACCTTGGAAGACTAAGATGTGGCGCTGCGGTGGGAGTTGGAGAAGATAGAGAGCAGAGAATTGGGGCGCTTATTAATGCAAATTGTGATGTGATTGTTATTGACACAGCTCACGGGCATTCTAGGAGGGTATTAGACGCTGTTAAATCAACAAAGAAGCAATTCCCTGATACTGAACTGATTGCAGGAAATATAGCGACTGAGCAGGGTGCAGAAGCCTTAATAAAAGCTGGCGCAGATTGTCTCAAGATTGGCGTCGGCCCTGGTTCAATTTGTACAACCAGGGTAATTGCAGGAATTGGGGTACCTCAAATTACGGCAATAATGAACGTAGTAAAAGCTGCAAAGAAATACGGCGTTCCCGTGATTGCAGACGGCGGAATAAAATATTCAGGCGATATCACAAAAGCAATCTCAGCCGGGGCAAACTCTGTTATGATAGGAAACCTATTTGCAGGAGCCGATGAAGCACCTGGTGAAATAATACTCTATCAGGGTAGAACATATAAAGTTTATAGGGGAATGGGATCAATAGAGGCCATGAGAAAGGGCAGCAAGGACAGATATTCTCAGGATGAGATGATTGATTCTAAACTCGTTCCTGAAGGTATTGAAGGAAGAATTCCCAATAGAGGATCTATTGGAAGCATAATTTATCAGCTTCTGGGAGGACTGCGGGCGGGTATGGGTTATACGGGATGCTTAAATATTGCTGGCCTTAGAGAAAAATCTAAATTCATCAAAATAACAAATGCGGGCCTTAAAGAAAGTCACGTTCACGACGTAATAATTACTAAAGAAGCTCCAAATTATAGAGTAGAATAACCTATAATTTCAATAAAGTCCTTCAAACTTCATAACCCTTTATAAAAATCGTATGAGAGAACTGGTTCTAATTATTGATTTTGGATCTCAATACACTCAGCTTATTGCAAGGAGAGTGCGTGAACTGGGAGTTTATTCAGAAATAAAACCCTACAATTATTCTCTTCAAAAAATAAAGAAAGCAAGCCCGGATGCTATAATTCTTTCTGGAGGCCCATCAAGCGTTTGGGACAAAGGGTCGCCAAAAGTTTCTGATGAATTATTTAATTTAGACATTCCGCTTTTGGGCATATGTTATGGAATGCAGCTTATTGTGAGCAGCCTTGGGGGAGGTGTTGAGAAATCAGAAAAAAGAGAGTTTGGGCCCGCTGAGTTACTTATAAAAGACTCAAGCGATTTATTTGGAAACCTGGACAACAAATCAGAGGTTTGGATGTCGCACAGTGATAAGGTTCTTTGCCTTCCTCGTAATTTTAAAATTATTGCTAAAACTGCAAGCTGCCCCATAGCGGCGATTAAAAATAAAAACAAAAGAATATTCGCAACACAGTTTCATCCCGAGGTAGTACATACTCAAATGGGAAAAGAAATTTTAGGCAACTTTTTATTCAAGATTGCTGGCTGTCACAAAAGCTGGTCGCCTAAATCATTTATAGAGAAAACTATAGAAGAACTTAAAAATAAATTAAATGGTTCAAATGTAATCTGCGGTCTTTCAGGAGGTATTGATTCCACAGTTACTGCAGCTCTTCTTAAAGAAACAATCGGCAAAAATCTGCACTGTATTTTTGTAGATACGGGGCTGCTGAGACTAAATGAAGCAAAAGAGATAGTAAGTTCATATAAACAGATGCAGCTTAATCTCAAAGTAGTTAATGCAGAAAGCAGGTTTTTAGAAAAATTAAGAGGGGTGAGTGACCCTGAAAAGAAAAGAAAGATTATTGGCAAAGAATTTATTAAAGTGTTCGAAGAGCAATCAAATAAAATAAAAGATGTAAAGTACCTGGCTCAGGGAACTCTATACCCCGATATAATTGAAAGCGTGAGCGTAAAAGGGCCTTCAGCAACCATCAAATCTCATCATAACGTTGGAGGGCTGCCCAAAAAAATGAATCTAAAACTCGTAGAACCTCTAAGAGAGTTATTTAAAGATGAAGTAAGAAAAGCGGGAAAGGTTCTTGGAGTGCCTGACGAAATACTCTGCAGACATCCTTTCCCAGGCCCAGGACTTGCAATAAGGATAATGGGCGAAATCACAAAGCAGCGTTTAGCAATACTGAGACAGGCTGATTCACTTTTTATTGAAGAACTAAAATCCTCTGCAATCTATGATGATATATGGCAGGCATTCTCTGTTTTTATTCCTGTAAAGACAGTAGGCGTAATGGGCGATGAAAGAACGTATGAAAATGTTATAGCACTTAGGGCTGTAACAAGCACAGATGGCATGACAGCCAGTTGGGCAAAGATCCCCTATGAGATATTAGAGAAGATTTCGGTTAAAATCATAAACGAAGTGAAAGGAATAAACAGAGTTGTTTATGATATTTCTACAAAACCCCCGAGCACTATTGAATGGGAATAGCAGGACTAATTAATCTTACTTAATTCTAAATACTACTCTGTTGTCAGATACACTGGTTACCTCAAGAGAATCTTTATTGGGAATATTATCAATAATATGTTCTGCAAGTTTCTGACTCTCCATCTTAGACAAAACAAGTATGTTTAAAGAATCTCCGTAATTAATAGTCCTTTTTAATACTTTTAGTTTTGTAGACGAATCTTTAATAAGATTATTTATTATTTCATAGAATTTATAATTTGCTGTGCCTTCAAAAAGCAATTCTATTTTTAATTTGTAAGTTATCTCAGGCGCTTGTTGATCTGCGCTTTTTACTTTTCCGAGATTAGCAATGATATCTTTTGCAGCCAGTGACGAGTTTTTACTTATGGAACTAACTGCAAGTTGCTCCAGATTTTCACCTGATAAAAATAAATTTTTATTTGATTCTTTAATCAATTTATTGTTTTTACCGTAGACCTTAATCGTCACTTTGCAAAGAAAGTCATAAATTTTTGCCCCCCCTTTCTTATAGTCAGAAATTTCTGCATCGATATAGACCTTAACTATAAAATCAGCTTGCTCTTTGCTTACATATGTAAAGCCTGACCCTATAAAAATAGTGGTCATTTCTCTAAGAGCTTTGGACAGTATATCTTTATTTAAAACTTCAGATTTGCTAGAATTATATGAAAGTACAATATAAAAGCTACTGTCTTCGGACAGTTGTGATATATGATATTCAGGCTTGCCGACTGAGTTTTTTGAATTGGCAGTATTTATGCCAACTTTTGCTATAAGTAATATTTGATTTGGTGCTTTGTCTTCAGGAAAAGATTCATTATCTACAAGCACATTAGCATTCAGTAATGAGGGTATAATAATTAATGTAAATAGCGTTAAAGTAAATTTAATCATTTCTGCAATAGTTAATATTTTAGAAAAACTTACTAAATTTAATCAGCTAATTTTTTAAAAATGCCAAATTCACTAAAGACAGATACTAGCTCCCAACCATCAGTACCAAGAGTATTTAAATTATCTTCTAAGCTACTTGAAAGTTTAGCTTTTCTATTTAGAGAAGCCTCTTTAGAAACAGCTATATCGTGATCCCCCCCTTCAGGGATTAAACTGTCTATCGATACCACCTTATACTCCCAAGCCATTAGTTTTCTGCCCCGTCATCGTCTTGGCCAGCATCTTCAGCGTCTTCAGTTTGCAGTTCTTCACCCTGCTGCTCATCCGAGTCATCTTCAATTACCAAGGGTTCTGCCTCGTCTGTTAAATCATCAAGGTTTTCAAGATGTTTCTT
>SMWS01000127.1 GCA_004356685.1 Deltaproteobacteria bacterium | reverse complement strand
CAGGTGATAAACCAAAGCTTGTAAACGTGGGTATGGTTGAAGCGCTTGCAGAGATTACAGCTATTAACAGGGATACCCGTGAGATCACAATTACAGGCCCTAGAGGCAACTCAATTACATTGCAGGTGCCTGAAAATATAGAACAGTTTGATGAAAGAAAAGTAGGGGAAAAAGTAAACGCAAGGTATGTTGAGGCATTTGCTATTGCAGTTGAAGAAGTAAAATAATTTAAGTTAATTAATTTTAGTTTGGAGATTATAAAAATTAAGAGCCAGGTTTCTAAAATAAGATTCCTGGCTTTTTTATAATTAAGATAAAAGCATAGGATCTTGAATTGTGTAAATGGCGACGGGTGGAACAATTAGAGTCTGTCTCTATTTATTAAACAATTTTTTGTAATATTAATTAAAGCTCTGTATCGCCTCCATAATGAATACCAGCAAGAGAGGCCATATCCCTTTTAAATGTAGTTACGTTGTCTTTATCTTCATCTTCAGTGATTATGTTTGATGAAGTGGCCCAATGTCTCATAGTTGCGGCCATGTTTTTACCTACGCCAAATCGGTGAGGGTCTTGATGATTTAAAAAAAGGGCGATTGGTGAAGTTGGACCGTGTATGACGTTGGTTTGACGTACCGTGCGCAGAAAATTCTCAGTGGGTATTCTCTGAGTTTGCAAAAGCGTATTAAAGACAAGTTGTTACTTCTTGGGGCTGACCCTGTTCCGCACGGTGCTAAATACCTTGGGCGTGTTGAAGGAAACAATACTTTTCGCATTCGTATAGGCACTCATCGTGCACTATACACAGTTATAGATTCACAAAATTTAATCCTCGTAACCAAGATTGATAAACGATACCGAATATACGATAGCAATTAATGTATATCACATCATTTTTATATGAAGTAAATAACCAGGATGAATATTACTGTACTAACACCTAATAAACTAGCGTATTCTTTAATCTTACTTTTCGGAATAATCAAGTAGCTCTGTTTTCTTAACTTTTTAATAAACTTATTTTTTGGTATGAAGAAACTGATTATGTATATGAGCAAAATTCCGAGTGTTAATAGTACATGGGTAGCGATTAACATTCTAAGAATCAAAATGATAAAAGTGAATACGTTATAAGAAATTTCTACTAATGAAGTGTTGAAATAAAACTTATAGACAATCACAAGGATGATAATAATAAGTAAACTAATAAGAGAATGTATAAACGGTAATACGATTTTCTACTAACCATAGGTAAGCTATTCTTAATTTTGTGTTTTATATACTTTTTTTAAGAAGATATTGCATTACAAGTTTTAAATAACTAATTAGTTCTCCCGGAGGGGTGGGCGGGGGATGGTAACGAAGGTGGTGTCAACTTACTTTTGTACAGTACGAAAAAATTGTTAATTTTCTTTAATTTAGAAAGTTTGTATAATAATTAATTAAATCTTTATCAGTAATATAAAATAATAAGAAGTTATTTTTTAATGTTAAATTTTAAAGTTATTATGTATGCTTACCTTAAATTAAAGTAACGAAAAGATTTAATAAGAATATTATAGTGGAAATTACGGGACATAAAGCTATAAAGATGCTTATTGAAAGAAATACCCATCCAACTAGAGAGCATCGAGGAATAGGATGAAAAAGATTCATAGTATATTGAAATCTCAAATTGAAAAAGCGTTTGGGAGCGTTGATTCTATACCAAAAAAATATATGGTGCTGTTAGCGTCAATAAATAAGCGTTACTGGGATTTTGAAGACAAAGAGCATAAAAGCCAGATAGAAGAGGAGTTAAAGGAAAATCTAGAACGCATTGAGAGGAAAAGCCGTTTTGAAACAATTATAAACTCAGTCACTAGGAGCGTTCATCAAACTATTGATTTGACTGAGGTATTAGAAAAATCGGTACAGGCTTTGAAAGAGAACATAGAAAGCATAAACATTACAGGCATATATTTTGTTGAAGGAAAAGAGGCTGTGTTGATGGCCCACAGGGGATTTCCCAAAGGCTATCTCGAAAGAGCAAGAAGAATTCCCTATCCAAAGGGCTTTACTTGGAGAACTATTATCGAAGGAAAAACAATATATTGCCCGGATACCGAAAATGATAAATACATTGGCCCTGCTGGCAGGAAAATCGGTACTGAGAGCTATCTTGCTATCCCATTGCGATATAAGAAAGAAGTCATAGGATCGATAAATGTAAATTGCTTGATAAAAGACGCTTTCGAAGAAGATGAAATAAAGCTTCTTGAGGTTGTCGCCGCGCAAATTCAGGTAGCGGTCAGTAATGCGCGTCAGGCAGAGGAGAAGAACGAGTTAATAAGTAAGCTAGAGTCTGCGCTGGAGCAACTCAAGACTATGCAGGAGGAGTTGGTTACACAAGAAAAACTAGCATCTCTCGGTACGCTCACTGCTGGAATCGCACACGAAATAAAAAATCCACTTAACTTTGTTAATAACTTCTCAGATTTATCTGTAGAACTTGTTGATGAACTAGGTCAAGTATTGGAGAAGCACAAAGAGAGGATTAATTCTGAAGCCTATCATGAAATTGAGGAAATTTTATCAACTCTAAAACAAGATTTGGAAAAAATAAATGAACATGGAAATCAGGCTGATCGCATAGTGCAAAATATGTTACAGCACACAAGGGGTAAGTCCGGGGGGCCTCATGAAACTGATATCAATACCTTGTTGGATGATGACATAGGCCTGACGTACCACGGGTTGCGTGCCAAGGATGAAAAATTTAACGTTATGATTGACAAAAACTTTGATGGTTCAATCGGGACAATCAACGTAGTGGCACAAGATATTGGCAGAGTATTTTTAAACGTTCTTACAAATGCATTTTATGAAGCAGATAAAAAACATAAGGATTTGGGAGACAATTTTGTCCCAAAAGTCAGCGTGAGCACAAGAAATCTGGATAACAGAGTAGAGATAACGATACATGACAACGGAACGGGCATTTCTGAGAATATTAGGGGGAAGGTTTTCAATCCATTTTTTACAACAAAACCAACCGGCGAGGGAACCGGGCTGGGTTTATCGATTAGTTACGACATAATCGTTAAGGAGCATAATGGTCAAATGAGGTTCGAAACCCAAGAAGGTGAATTCACCGAATTTATTATCACATTGCCTAAATGATAGCATCCGTCCCCGTTTATTAAAGATTCTATTAATTCAACCACTTCTCTGCTCCCAAGACCGCTAATCAATTTCGGTCTTTGGATTTCTTAGGGTTGAAAATCTCGAGCAATAAAAAGTCATAACAAGAGATGACAAAGTTTCATTAATATTGAGAGAGACAGAAACCGATCTAACGGTAGTAGGAATAAATAAGGTAGTAAACTAGCATGTTAATTCTTTCAATTTTAACTAAAACTTAATATCTATATTACAATAAGCTTTTCATATTTTTGATAACATTGTATAATTCCGTTATTCCAACTAACTAATATTAAGAGATGTCTGCAAACAAACCTGTATCTGTAAATGCCGAGCTATCTTATCAAAAAGCCCCAGATGGTTCAATAGTTGTCTTTTTAAAAGGAATATTAAATTCAGATACAATTACATACTTTTATAAAGAACTCACAAATTTATTAAAAATAGAAATCCCTAGAAAACTGACTTTTAACTGCAAGGATATAACTTATTGCGATACTATAGGTGTTTCTCTATTTATAAAAGCTGCAGAATTAGCTAGACAAAACAACTATGGTTACGAAATAACAAATCTCGATAAAAAATATACACAATTACTGAACCTGTTCCATCCCGATACACAGGAAGCAGTCGGTGAAGTAACAATAAAAGAGACCTTCATAGAAAGACCGGGAGAAGATTCACTTATACTTTTAGCCGACATTAAAGAAAATATAACTTTTATAGGTCAGGCAACAATAGCACTTTTACTATCATTACTCAACCCCAGGAAAGTTAGATGGAAAGACGTATTAGTTACTTCTGAAAAAGTCGGGGTTAATGCATTTGGAATCATAGCACTCGTTAATTTCCTTGTTGGCTTAGTAATTTCATTCCAATCAGCAATACCTCTTGAAAAATATGGAGGAACGATTTTTGTTGCCGACCTTCTGGTGCTTTCTACTTTCAGAGAACTTGGACCACTTATGACAGCTATCGTAGTGAACGGCAGGTCTGGCTCTGCATTTGCGGCAGAAATAGGTACTATGAAAGTTAATGAAGAAGTAGATGCGCTTACTACTATGGGACTTGACCCCATTAAATTTCTTGTAGTACCCAAAATAATAGCATCTCTTATCATGATTCCTATTTTAACAGTTTTTGGAAATCTCTTTGCCCTGATAGGTGGTCTGGTAGTTATGATTACCCTTGGATTCCCACCCGTAGCATATTTAAACGAAATAGTGTCAGCAGCCAGTTATGTCGATTTTCTGGGAGGCCTGTTTAAATCAGTTTTTTTTGCAGTTATTATTGCTGGAGTTGGATGTCTTGAAGGACTTAAAACCCAAAAAGGTCCGGCTGCCGTTGGTGATTCAACAACAAGCGCTGTAGTTAGGGGTATAATTTTGATAATTTTATTTGACGGTATATTCGGGGTCTTATTTTACTACCTGGGAATTTAATCAATGGAAGATAAAATGGAAGATAGAGAAGTGATCATAAGTGTAAAAAATTTTACAGCAGCCTATGGCGCTAATGTGATAATAGATAATATATCTTTCGATGTCTATAAAGGTGAAATATTCGTCATCCTGGGGGGTTCTGGTTGTGGCAAAAGTACAGTACTAAAACATATGATCGGTCTATACCCACCAGCCAGCGGGCAAATTATAATTGAAGGTGAAGATATAACTGCCGTAGAAGATGAAAAAAAAATTGGTATCTTAAAAAAAATTGGTGTCTCGTACCAGAGCGGGGCATTATTCGGATCTATGACTGCCTTGGAAAATATAATGCTGCCGATGGAAGAATTTACCAACATAACAACGGATATGAGAAAATTAATTGCAAAAATGAAACTTGAGATTGTCGGACTTAAAGGATCTGAGAATAAATTACCTTCAGAATTAAGCGGTGGAATGATTAAAAGGGTAGCTCTTGCAAGAGCAATGGCTCTTGACCCCGAAATACTATTCCTTGATGAACCATCGGCGGGACTGGATCCAATAACATCTGCTGAACTTGACCAGTTAATTATTAATCTAGCAAAAAATCTTCATATAACTTTTGTAATTGTCACACACGAGCTCGCCAGTATTTACACTATTGCAGACAGGGTTATAATGCTTGATAAAAAGGTAAAAAAGATTGTAGCAACTGGAAATCCTCAATATTTAAGGGATAATTCAAAAGACCCCTGGGTCAGACAATTTTTTAATAGAGAAGCTGAAGTGCAAACAGCAAACTAGAGGTATTGATTAAGACAAAAATATAATGAGTTCCAAAACGAGCAACTTTAAAATTGGATTATTTGTTCTTATCGGTCTAATACTGGTAATTATTACCGTAATATTATTCGGTGGCGGCAAATTCTTAAGAGAAAAATATACAATTGAGACTTATTTTGATCAATCTGTTCAGGGTCTGGACGTGGGCGCTCCTCTTAAGTTTTATGGTGTACCGATTGGAGAGGTAAATGATATACATTTTGTTTTTAATGATTACAAAACCAACAAACAGTATGTACTTGTAAGAGCAGATATATTCCCTGATTTAGTCAGGAGAGGTGGTGGAAGGAGACTGGCTGATGAGCATGAAGATGTCGGGGTATTTTTAAATAAACTGGTAAAAAAAGGTTTAAGACTAGAATTGGCTTCACAGGGTATTACAGGAGTTGCTTTTTTAAAT